>JAIWOJ010000455.1 GCA_020216965.1 Prosthecobacter sp. | reverse complement strand
CCAGGCCGCTGGACCTGCGCCCCCTTCAGCCCCCTTTCTGAACCTGCCCACACAGGCGAATGGCACTGCGCCAGCCTAGAGGTCAAAGACCCACGCCTGAGCGTCCTCTGCCTCTGGGATAGTGCCGATGTCGAAGGTGCCCTCCTCGCCTCCACGCGCCTCCTTGCCCCCGCTGATCCCGAACGGCTGAGCGCTGCGCTCACCGTATGGGCAGCCTGGAAAGACGGCACACCACTCCCCGCCCCCCTGCAGGCCCAGGTCGGCCCCCGACTCCTCAGCATTCTCGATCCTCGTCATGACTACGAGGCAGAGCTCGGCGGTGCCCTCCAGCCCTGGGCTGAACTCTGCTCTTACGCCCTCCGCAGACCTGCCCCCGCGCAGGCAAAGACCACCTACACCGCCGCTACAGACAGCACCCTGGCTCTCGCAGCCTCTCCCGCAGAAGACCTGCACCTCGAGCGCAGCTTTGCGCTTGGCGATACCGGCTTGCTCCTCAGCATCCGCCCCGTGAACCCGCTTGAGGCCACCCTGCGCGTCAAAGAGCCCTCCGGCCAGCTCTCCCACAGCCTTGATGGCGGACGGCTCGTCCTTGCAGACGGCAGCAGCCTCGATCTCGCCGCCGAATTTCGTGCCCCCTTGCCCCGCCTTGCCCAGGGCTTCGCCATCGCAGACCCCACAGGTGCCCTGATCCGAGTGCGCGCCTGAAAAAGACCGCCAAAAACACCAAAGGTGGCGACATTCGCGGCACTAGATTCCCCCAAAGCAGGCGATCTACACCCCTGCCATCATGAACCGCCGCACCCTGCTCTCTCAAACCTCCGCGCTCAGCCTAGGCGCCGCACTTTCCACCACCCGTCTGCGCGCCGCTGATCAAGCAGGCAACAAGCTCAAAGTCGCCGTCATCGCCCTCGGCCGCGGCATGGGGCATGTGCAGGCCCTGCTCGCCCTTCCAGATGTCGAAATCGCCTACCTCGCTGAAGTGGATCCCGTCCGTCTTGAGCGTGGGCTCAAAGTCGTCGCAGACAAACAGTCCACCTCCTGTCAGGGCGTCAAAGACTTCCGCAAAATCCTCGAAGACAAAACCGTCGATGCCGTCTGCATCGCCACGCCCAACTTCTGGCACACCCCCATGGCCATCCTCGCCCTCCAGGCAGGCAAACATGTCTATGTGGAAAAACCCGGCAGCCAAAACCCCGGCGAGGCCGAGGCCCTCGTCGACGCAGCGCAAAAATCAGGCAAAGTCGTCCAGATGGGCAATCAGCGCCGCACCTGGATGAAAGAGGCCATCGCCGCCCTGCACGGGGGTGCCATCGGCCCCGTCCGCTTTGCCAGAGCCACCTACTACAACACCCGCAAAGCCGTCGGCCAACTCGCCATCCCCGCCCCCGCCGAGCTCGATTGGAACCTCTGGCAAGGGCCCGTGCCCGATGATGCCCAGCACGACATCAAAAAATACGCCCACTACGACTGGCACTGGCTCTGGCACTGGGGCAATGGAGAGCTCGGTAACAACGGCATCCATACCCTCGACATCATGCGCTGGGGCTTAAAAGGCGAATACCCCCACAAAGTCACCTACAACGGCGGGCGCTACTTTTACCAAGACGAACAAGAAACCCCTGACACCGGCACCGCCGTCTATGACTTCGGCCACGCCGGCTGCGAATGGGTGCAAAGCTCCTGCCACCCCCGCGCTGCAGAAAAACCCATCGGCGAAGTCATCTTCTATGGCGACAACGGCACCATGGCCATCGCCCGCGACAGTTGGACCATCTACGACCCCAAAGGAGCCGAAATCAGCAAAGGCAAAGGCGCAGGCGGCGGAGACCCCGCGCATTTCGGCAACTTCCTCGACGCCATACGCGGTAAAGCCAGCCTCAACAGCCCCATCCACGAAGGCCAAAAAAGCACCCTCATGTGCCACCTAGGCAACATCGCCTACCGCACCCACACCGTCGTCCGCTGCGATCCACAAACCGGCAAGCTCATCGACAATCCCGCCGCCGAAAAACTCTGGAAACGCGCCGCCTACCGCGAAGGCTGGGGCATCTGACCCACCCAGCCCCAAGTCACTCAAAAAGGCGCACGCCCTCCGCCCCAAATGCCATCTTGCCAAGCCAGATGTGCCGCTGAAACGGAGGATTCCCAGAGCCATGGATCACACACACGAAAGCTCTGCCAAGTGGAGCAGCGCGCGCGCGTCTTGGAATGCGCGCGGCAGCCGCCGCCGCTTTCCTGCGCGGGGGAACGGCTCCGCCCAGGGTTCGCATGGTTCGCCCAAGAACCCTCCCCTCGCAGGCGCTTCCCGCTGCTCTGCCGTTCCCCCAAAAGCGGTGACGCGCTTCGCTTCCCACCGCAGTCCAAGACGCTGCCGCGCCTGCCGGGCGCATGAATTCTTCCTCGAAGACGCTTCCCCGGTCACTGCCCCTTTGGCGGTGGCTTCCCAAAAACTTCCCCGAGCACGGGGGGGCGGGGGTGGCGGTAGTCTAGCCACTCGGCTGGGGAGCCGGTTTTGCCGTCCTCGGCGGCGTGGAGGAGGTTCACTAGCTCCCGCGCGGTGACGAAGTGGTAGTGAAAGCCGGGCGTGGCGGATGCAAAAGCGGCGAGGTCGCGGTAAAAGCGCTGCATGGCCTCGCCGAGGAGGATGTTATAGTTCTTGGGGATGCCGCCGTGGGTGTGGAGCTTGATGAAGACCCAGGGCGGGCCGCCCTGCACGCGGGGACAGTGGCTGAGCCAGAGTTTCAGGCGGTTGAGGCTGGGCGGATTGCTGCCGGAGGCGTCGCCATTTTCGAGGCGGGGGAGGAGGCCCCATTTGCGCCAGCGCCAGTTCAGCCCCAGCGGCCCTTGGAGGAGGAGCAGGTGATCTGGCAGGTCGCGTAGGGACGCCGTGTGCCCGGTGCGCACGGGGGTGCCCTGGTGGTGAGAGCAGGGCTGGCCGTCCTCCCGCGCGTAGTAGGCGGCATTGACGATGGGCGTCTGGCAGGGGTCTGGCGCGGCGGGCATGGTCATGTCCGCATAGCAGCCGGTCTCACGCAGTACGGCGATTTCATCGGGCACGCCACATTTGCGCCCGCTGGGGTGGGAGTGGTCCAGGGCCCAGTTGCCATGGATGAAGACGTAGCCTGCGCGCCCTGCTGCATCGCGGCTGAGGAGGCCATGGCTGGCGAGGTCTGCCACGCCTTG
>JAIWOJ010000454.1 GCA_020216965.1 Prosthecobacter sp. | reverse complement strand
TCCGGCCTGGTGGTGCCTGTGGCAGACAAAAACGAGATGGCGACCTTTCGTGAAATCTTCATCCAGCAGGAATATGATGACTTTCTCGACCGCCTACCCACAGCCCCGCAGACGGTGCTGGACCTTGGTTGCAATAGCGGCTACTTCGCCGTGCAGATCCTGAACCGCGCACGGGTGCAGCAGCCGACGAAACCGCTTCCAAAGCTCGTGCTGGTGGACGCGAACGCGCAAGCCGTCTCACGCGCCCAAGCGGTCGTCTCAGGCAGCGGTGCTGAAGCAGCAGATCTCACCTGCATCACGGGCCTGGTGGGCACGCGGGGAACGGGAAGCAGCACATTTTACCTTGCCAACGCCTCAGCAGAATCCTCCGCCCAGCACCGCACCAAGCATGCACGGGCCGTGCAAGTGCCCGTGGTGGATCTGGCAAAACTCATGCACGCGCACTTTCCTTTGGGGCCTGACCTCGTGAAATGCGACATCGAAGGCGGCGAGGAGCTGCTGGTGCGAGACTGGGGCCCGGAACTCTCCCGCGCGCGCGCCCTTCTGGTAGAATGGCACGGCTTTGAAGGCACCTGGGAGGCATTTTGCGCCAGCACCGTTGCCCTAGGCTTTCGTCTCGTAATGGAACGCCCGGCTGGGAAATATAAAAACGCCCTCTTTCTCCGTAATGAGTGCTGACTCACCCGCAGCGATCCTCAGCGATAAGCAATTGGGAGACGTGCTTCTTTTGGAACCTCTCAGCCGCCTACTCGCCGGGCGGCTTGGCGGCAGTGTGGCGATGTATGTCAACCCAGCCTTTGAGCCCATGGTGACGCTCATGCCCCATGCCCATGCTGTGAACCAAACGCGGCAAAACAAACATGCCGAGCTATGGACAGCAAACTGGAGCTCACGGGCCGTCCTGCGTAGCCTGGTCGTGCGCGCGAGGAAAAAACACCTTTTCATCAGCCAACCAGGGAAGCTGCGCTGGTGGTACCGGCTTATTTTCCAGCAAATCGTCGAAGTGCATACTCCTGGTGAATATTGGTCACACTACTTTTGGCGCGCCGCTGGGGGTGAACGCGAACACTTTTCACCGCCCTGCCTCAAACAGCCTCCAGACGATTGGCGGCATCCTGGCCTACCGACTGGTCCCTATGTGGTGCTAAACCCAACGGCAGCATGGGCCTCTAAATTTTGGCAGCCAAATGCCTGGGCAAAGGTGATTGAGGCGCTATCTAAAATGGGGGTCCGCCATTGGGTCATGACCGGCGGTCCCACCCAGGTAGAGCGCGCCCATTGTGCAGAGATCGCTGCCCAGCTTGGGCCAGACATGGTGGACATCTCAGGACGTACCTCCATGCGCCAATATCTCCACACGCTTTCCCGTGCCAGGATGGTACTCTGTGTGGATGGCTCTGCCTCCCACCTCGCGCAGGCTTGGGATGTGCCTACCGTTACCTTGTTCGGCCATGTCTTCCCCCTGCGCTGGCACTGGCCTGCGCCGCGACACCATGCGGTCAGCGCTTTTGACTGCACAGAGCGGCGTCCCCCCAGCACGGCTGATGTGCCCCCAGATCGCTTCATTCAAGCGAGTGCTGATCTGATAGCCAGCTTACCAGGCCTTTTGGACTGATCCGAATCCTCCCTGCGCTCCCACACTTGCCCCGGACGTCCGTCCGCTTATGTCAAAGCGTGCATAACAGACTCCTCGTCATCTACGGATCCTTCGGCCTTCAGAAGTTAGGCAAAACCATCCCAGACTGGAGCCTCGTGGACGTGGTGGAGATGGATAGCCTGCTGCCAGAACACTCCGCCGCCAGCAAGGCGATCGACCTGCCCGCATCTTGTCATCAGCGCGCCGCCAGGATTAACACAGGGACACGCCACCTCCTGGATTTGTTTCTCACAGACCGTGTTCCCACACCGCCAGACCTAGAGCTTTCGCGCGACTTTCGCGCTGCCTGCCTCAGCATCGACGCCTGGCGGATCCTTTCCCCCTACCTGCTCAACCTAGAAATCGCCCGCACTTTAGCGGCCAATGCACGTTGGTCACAAATCCTTGTCAGCCCAGGAGCCGGTGTCAGCCCACTGGCCTGGCAGCAGCTTGCAGAGCACCTCAGCATCCCCATCACCCTGTTGCCTCTAGACTCTGGCCAGCCACCCATGCTGTGGAAGCTCAGCCGGAAATGGCAAGCATGGCAGGTCAAAAGAGCACAGCCCGCCAAGCTAGCCTCGCCAGCATTGCCTCCGCTGCCGGTGGCTAACGCCCAAAGCGAACAGGTCAACGCAGATCCACGCTTAACAGGGCTGCTCTCAGGCAGCACTTGGCATCAGTTGCCCAGCCTCACGATGCCAACGGAGGAAACCCAGGCACAACTCCGCAGCCGCTACCTTGCCTGGTGGCAAACCTGGTGGGCTAGCCTGCGGGCAGAAAAGGTCCACACGCCACCCTTGGAGGATGACACGCGCATCTTGGATGCCCTGGGTAGGTATGCCTGTAGCCAGGTCTATCCCCGCTTTGCCCCCATGCTCACCCAGGCACGCAACGCTCTTTCCTGCCTGAGCCCCAAGGCACTGCTCTGTGGTGCCATGCGCGGAAAAAAAGAGCTTTTCTACGCGCTTGCAGCGCGTGAGCGCAGCATAAGCACGGGGTTGGTCACACTGGATGACGCCCTAGATCCCAAACTGGCAGCCAAGATGGATCATGCCTTTTGTGACGACCTTCGCCATGCTGAGCTGGCCCAAGCTCGCGGCATCAATCCTGCCCGCATCAAGCTCATCCGTTCCCAACGTCTGCCAAGGCCAAGTCTGCGCCCATCGCTCGCTATAACGCCAGGCAAGCGCGCCCGCATCATCATGGCAGACACCTTTTTCATCGGTGCCTGGCTTGCCTCCATGCCTTGGGCAGGACTTTGGGCGGCCCGGCTTGTGGTCGAGACAGCACGCCAGATGCCAGAGCATGATTTCCTGATCAAGCTGCACCCCATTCGCGAGCGTCCCGAAGAAATTTTTGCCTGGACAGGCTTCCATCACCGGCATCTGCACCAAAGGCATCAATGGTTCAGATCCTTACGCCCGCCGCCGAATGTGACCCTGCTGGCACCTGAGCACCGGCTTTCCAACCTGCTACAGGATGCCAACCTGCTCCTCAACCTCGAATCCTACGCTTCCTATGAGGCATTCGCCCTCGGCTTGCCCGTGATC
>JAIWOJ010000453.1 GCA_020216965.1 Prosthecobacter sp. | reverse complement strand
TTCGAACCTGAAACCTTCTGATCCGTAGTCAGATGCTCTAATCCGTTGAGCTACGGGTGCTTTCCGCAGTGTTTTGCTTGCGGGGATGGATAGCTAGGCCAGGGCGCTGTTTTGTCAAACAGGGATATGGTTGCGCCTTCATTTTTTCCGTTCCTGCCTAGGCGGCTTCGTTTCGACGGCCTGTTTTGCGGGATAGCTGCTAGGTGCAGGCGCGTTTCTTGGGGCATGCCCCGTGCTTGGTATTTTTTTCTTTTCACCGCGATGGCTCATGCGCAGACATGCGCCTGCACGATCCCGGTTTTTCGTTATGCGTTGGACCGTTGGGAGCCTGACCCGCTGACTCTGCGGATCCCCCCTGCCCAGGCGCAGGAACCGCTGGTGGTTGACCTTTTGCGGCCTCTGCGTGCGAATGGTAAAGCGAATCTTACCCTGAAAACGGTGGCAGATCCTTTGCTGCAGGATGCTGAACTTCGGGACTCCAAAAACAGTCCACAGGCGCTTTGGAGTGGGAAGCTAGATGCGGCAGCTCTAGGTGCGCTGCTGAACTCTCCGGCGAGGCAGGCGCTGCTCCAGCGCATCCTGGCTGGGGAGAGTGTGGTCTGGGTGCTGGTGGATGGTGGTCAGCCGGGGGATGCGGCTGAGATGCAGCGTATCCAGGAAAGGCTTAAGTTTCTTGAACAGGTGGCCGCCCTGCCGGTGCAGGACCCCAATGATCCTGATAGCCAACTGGGGCCTGGACCGGCGCTGCGCCTGGCTTTTAGCACCTATCTCGTTCGTGCGTCTGACCCTGCTGAGCAGCTTTTGGTGCGGATGCTGGCAGGGCCTGAGGCGGTCGGTGGCCCTGGGCGCGGTTTTGCGGCGGCTGTGTTTGGGCGCGGGCGTGTGCTAGGAGCCTGGCCGCTGGAGAAGTTGGATGATGCTGCTTTGGAGGATGCCTGCATGTACTTGGTGGGCAGGTGCTCGTGCCGGGTGAAAAACCAGAATCCTGGCTGGGATCTGCTGCTGGATGTGGATTGGGCGGCTGCTTTGCAGTCGGCTCAGTCGGCTGGACCTGTGCCTACAGTCGCGCACGCGGCTGAAATGCCTGCCTCTGAGCTTGAGACGGCTGTGACGCTGCCCGCTCCCGTGGCTGGCGCTGGGGCTGTGGATCGTAGCGGCGTGCCCCAGGTGATGATCCTGCTCTGCTCTGCTGGTCTCTTGCTGGCGGCGGTGGTCATTCTTTGGAAGAAATAATGCCTCATCATCTCATGCGAAAAATTGCCGCCATCTTTCTCGTCATCGCTGCCACGGCTTTGCTTTTTTGGGCTCTGAAGTCGCCTCTTGGGTCAGGGGCCAGCATTCAGGTCTTTTGTGCGGCAGGGATCAAAAAGCCTGTAGAGGCTGCGGCGGTGGATTTTGAAAAGGAGACCGGTGTGCGTGTGGAGCTGCAATATGGCGGGACCGGCACGTTACTGAGCCAACTGCGAGTCGCTGCGGTGGGGGATCTATTCATCGCTGCGGATGAGGGTTCTTTGGGGGATGCGCGTAAGCTGGGGATCATCCGCGAGGTGCTGCCGCTGGCACGCCAGCATGTTGTCATCGCTGTCGCCCGAGGCAATCCAAAGGGCATTGCCTCGCTGGATGACCTCGAAAAAGAAGGGGTGAGATTGGCGCTGCCGAATCCAGAGGCGGCAAGCATCGGTAAAGTAGCCCAAAGGTTGCTGGGTAGCCGCTGGGAGAAGTTGGTGGGAAAGGCTGCTGTGATGAAACCGACGGTCACTGAGATCGCTGCGGATGTTAAGCTGGGGGCTTGTGATGCTGCGCTGGTCTGGGATAGCACGGTTCCTTCCTTTGCGCTGGATGCAGTCCGGCTGCCTGAGCTATCCGGCCCTAACGAAAGGGTGAGTGCCGCCGTCCTCAGCAGTGCCACTGTGCCTGCCCTGGCGCTGAAATTTGCCCGCTATCTCTCAGCGCCTGAGAAGGGTAATGTGATTTTTCAGCGGGAAGGCTTTCAAGCCATCGGCGGAGACCGCTGGGAGAGCACGCCGGAACTGGTGCTGTATAGTGGCGGCATCAATCGTCCTGCCATTGAGGGGCTGGTGCAGCAGTTCGCTGACCGGGAGGGCATTCGTGTGACCACCGTCTTCAATGGCTGTGGCATCCTCTGCGCAGCCATGAAAAGCATGAGGGATCCCACGCATCCCAAGTTTCCAGACGTCTATTATGCCTGTGATGTCTGCTTTGTCCCACCCGTGGCTGAGCACTTCCCAGAGGCTGTCTTGCTGACAGAGTCAGAGATCATCATCGCCGTGCCCCAGGGCAATCCCAAAGGCATCCATACCCTGGCAGACCTCGCCCGCCCCGGCCTGCGCGTGGGCTTGTGCAATGCGGAGCAGTCCACACTAGGCTTCATGACGGCGGGTATCCTGCGCAGCATGAATCTCCTGGATAGCGTGATGAAGAATGCTTCCAGCCAAGTGCCGACGGGTGACTTTTTGGTGAATCAATTGCGCACTGGCTCCCTGGATGCTGCGGTGGTTTATCGCACCAACATTCAGAATCAGGCAGAGCATTTTGAGGCCATCCCACTGCCTGCGGAGAAGGCACGGGCTGTTCAGCCCTTCGCCGTGCGCGCAGGTTCCCCACGCCAAGCCCTGGGGCAGCGGCTGCTGGACTACCTCAAGGCCAACAAGGCTAGTTTTGAAAAAGCGGGCTTTGTCTGGCGTGGGGATGCCGTGCCGGTGAAAAGCGGCCAGCTTGAGATTCCTGATTACCTCAAGCAAAAGTGATCCATGTCCCGCCTGCTCCCCTCTGCCGCTTGCTTTGTCTTGCTGCTAAATCCCTCTTGCCGCCAGGAATCCCCAAGCCCTGCGGCTGTGCAGCCTCCGGCTCTGGATTTACCTGCCAGCGTTCGTGTGCTAGCGGTGGATGAAGCCGCCGCCCTACTGCGGGCCAGCCCGGCTCCGACCCTGCTCGACCTGCGCGAGGATTGGGAAATCCAGGCCGAAGGGCGCATCCCCGGCTCGATCTGGGCAGACTTTCTCAATGACGAACGCTTTGCCGCAGCCGTGGGCAAGCTCGACCCTGCCCAGCCCTGCCTGCTCTATTGCGCCCTGGGCACACGCGCTAGATTCGCGGCACAAAAGCTCTCTGAGCGTGGTTTTACCCACCTTTACCTTCTGGAGGGTGGGCTGGAAGCCTGGCTACAGGCCGGG
>JAIWOJ010000452.1 GCA_020216965.1 Prosthecobacter sp. | reverse complement strand
GAGGCTCCCGCTGCCCTTGCAGCCATCCGAAAACCAGCAAACGCCGGGGCTTGGAATGGCACCTGCACTCCCCATGCATCAGCCCCCAAGCCCCAGGAACAGAAAACCAAGAACCAAGAACCTTCATCCCGCACCACCGCTTGACCCCCAGCAGCCTTTTCGCTCCTATCAGCCCGCTCATCCAATCTACTTCAACCCGGTGATTCTACAGAAACTTGTGCACGAATCGGATTCCTCCACAATAAAGTTTGGCTAAACAACGTTAGGCAAAACTAGCCAAGACGATATGAATATTTGGATCACACTTACGTCATCGCTAATCTCCGGGCTAATTGGGGTTCTCGTTTCGGCAGCTTACTACCGAAAATACGAGAATCGAAAGATGAAGCTGGATCTTCTTCGTCGTTTGGCAGGAGCGCGACATCAAGTTGCGGGCGCGGGGGCAATTACTGGATATGATGACTTCTTCACGGCGCTCAATGAGGTGTTTGTGGTGTTCCATGACGAACCGGAAGTAATTTCAGCTATTGAGACATTTAGACGAGAGCTAGGACGACCTCAGAATATCGAGAATAATCTTCCGAGCCTATTCAAGGAGCTGTTTAAGGCCCTCGGCTTGGAGCAGGGATACCTGAATGATAGCTTTATTCTTCGCTCGTTCACTCCTGGTCCAAGCTTACAAAACCAAAGTAAATGAGCCTATCAGAGAAATGGAGCCAACTCTGGTAGGTAACACGGTTCCTGCTAACGCAGGACCCGCGCCATTTACCTACGCAGGTCACCTTTGACTTTCATGACAAATCTACCACGGAAGGACAGTCTCTGTTCAGGGACTACCGTTTCTTTTGCCAGCGGCTGCTCGCATGGGGGCCATGCTGCTGGTTTGGTCAAAACGGCATGTCGCTCTCTGCGGTCTCCGGGTCGGCATCGGGGTGAATCTGATAATCTCCTGATTTGGCGTCCTTGGTGATGTGGATCAGGCCGCGTTCGCTGGCGGCTTGGACGAGCAGGGCGAAGGTGCGGAAGCCGTGGTAGCGCTCGCTGAACTGGGGTTGGCGGCGTTTGATGGTCTGCTTCACGCTGGAGGCCCAGATGGGCTGGTTGCCGCCGCGCTCGTTCATCATGGCGTCCACGGTTTCCATAAAAAGCTCAATGGCTTCTTCGGGATCTCCGGCGGATTTGGTGGTCGGGACTTCTCCGGCGGGCGCGGCGGAGGCGGCACCGTTGGTTTTGGGCGGCTGGGCCGGGCCTACGTCCTTGGGCTTCGTCGGTGGTTTGGTGGCTGATGATTTCGGCGCGGGTCGCCGCCGTTGCTGTTGCTGCTCCCTCACCAGGTCGTCATAAAAGATGAACTCGTCGCAGTTCTTGATGAAGATGTCGCCAGTGGAGTTCTTTACGCCGACGCCGACGACGGTTTTGTTGTTTTCACGGAGCTTACTGACCAGTGGGGAGAAGTCGGAATCACCGCTGACGATGACGAAGGTATCGACGTGAGACTTGGTGTAGCAGAGGTCCAGGGCATCGACGACCATGCGGATGTCTGCGCTGTTTTTGCCGCCCTGGCGCACATGGGGGATTTCGATCATCTCAAAGGCGGCGTCGTGCATGGCGCGCTTGTGCTCCTTGTAGCGGTCCCAGTCGCAGTAGGCTTTTTTCACGACGATGCTGCCTTTGACGAGCAGGCGCTCGAGCACCTTGCCCATGTCAAACTTGTCGTACTTGGCCTCGCGGACGCCGATGGCGAGGTTTTCAAAGTCACAAAATATCGCCATCGTGTGGTCGCGGTCTGGATTGCGCATGGGGCATGAGTCAGGGCGGACATGGCGGTGGTCAAGCCTTGGGCTGAGCGATCGCTGGAGCGGTGGGCGGATGGAATCGCAGAAAAAACCAGAATGAAGATTGGGCTTCTGCGCTTATTTAGCACCCCGCATGACCCAACCTCTCCTTCCGCTGCTCCTGCTCCTCCTCTTGGCCTCTGCTAGCCTGGCTGATGGCCCGAAAGATAACCTGGCCGACAATGTGCGCCCCATTCCACCGCCCGGCGTGGCCGTGCCGGAGGCAGATGCCCAGGTGCTGAAGCAGGGCCTGGTGGAGCTGCGCGCGGCTATCGATGCAGCGGCGAAGGCGCAGGAGAAAAATCCGAAGCTGCCCGATCTCTTGCCGGATGTGGAGGTCTATCACAAGGCCGTGGACTGGGCGCTGAAATACAATGAGGTGCATAAACTGGGCGAGCTGAAATCCGCGCAGGAGATCCTCGCCGAAGGCAAGCAGCGTGCCGAGCAGCTCAAGGCTGGGCAGCACCCGTGGACGGCGCAGAAGGGGCTGGTGGTGCGCGGCTACCGTTCCAAAATCGATGGTTCCGTACAGCCCTACGGCATGGTCATCCCTGAAAGCTATAGCGGTGCCCCTAGCCGCCTGGACGTGTGGTGCCACGGGCGCGGGGAGACGCTGAGCGAGCTGGCCTTCATCGACCAACGGCGCAAGCAGGTGGGCAATGTCTCGCCTGCGGACACGCTAGTGCTTCACCCCTACGGACGCTACTGCTGTGCCAACAAGTTTGCGGGCGAGGTGGATCTGATGGAGGCGCTGGCGCACGCCAGGAAGTTTTACGCCATTGATGAGGACCGCATGATCATGCGCGGCTTTAGCATGGGCGGTGCGGCGGCCTGGCAGTTTGCCGTGAACTACGCTGAAAAATGGTGCGCAGCGAATCCCGGCGCGGGCTTTGCCGAGACGCCGGAGTTCTTGAATGTCTTCCAGAGTGAGGATGTCTCCAAAATTCCCGCCTATGAAAAGACCCTCTGGCACTGGTACAACGCCACGGACAGCGCGCTGAACCTCTTCCATGTGCCCACGGTGGCCTACAGCGGGGAGATCGATAAACAGAAGCAGGCTGCCGACATCATGGAGAAGTACCTGCGCCAGGAGGGCATCCAGCTCACCCACATCATCGGGCCGCAGACGGCCCACAAGATCCACCCTGATTCGCTGGTGGAGATCGAGAAGCGCCTCGCCGCCATCGCAGCCGTGGGCCGTGACCGCACGCCGCGTGAAATTCACTTCACCACCTGGTTTTTGCGCTACAACACCATGCACTGGATCATCGTGGATGAGATGGCTAAGCAGTGGGAACGCGCGCGCGTCGATGCCAAGATCACCGGCGACGCAGAGGTGAACCTGAAGACGCAAAACATCACAGCGCT
>JAIWOJ010000451.1 GCA_020216965.1 Prosthecobacter sp. | reverse complement strand
AGTGAACGTGGGAGTAGGAAAATCAGGCCGTGGCAAAGCCGAGGGCCACCATGCGGGCATGGATGGCCTCTTTCGCCTCTAGCAGCTCACCGATCGGATCCCAGCGCCCGCTTACCAGGGCATCATGTGCCGTGCTGGGCAGAGTCACGGGGAAACTCTCGGAACCGTATCGGACCTGACCTGCCGCCACATCCACGGTCACGGTAAGGCTTGGGTCAGACTCGACTGCGGCAGCTAGACGGGCGATGTCAGCCCCTTGCGCGCAAACGCAGGGGATGCCGAGGGTGGTGCAGTTCCCAAAAAAGATCTCAGCAAAGCTCTCAGCGATGATGGCACGGAAACCAAATCTGTAGAGAGCCTGGGGGGCGTGCTCACGTGAGCTGCCACAGCCAAAGTTGGAGCCACTGAGCAAAATCGATGCCCCTTTGAAACGAGGGTCATCCAAGGGGTGCCCCTTGGGATTGCCGTCCTTGTCAAAGCGCACATCGTAAAACGCGAACTCTCCCAATCCATCGAACGTAACACACTTCATGAAGCGCGCCGGAATGATGCGGTCCGTATCAATATCGGAACCTGGGACGTGGACGGCAGTGCCGGAGACTTGGGTAATTTTCGCTAAGGCCATGATGGGATGAGGCGGCAGAGATAGCGGGAAATCCTGCCCTAGCAAACGCGGACTCATGGACGAAAAGAGGCGAGGGTGCCGCAGCCTTGATTTTCGGTGTTCATTCCGCAGCTCACAGCTCTCACAGGTTTCCCCCGCCTTTCGCAGGCTGGAAATAAAGCCGCGAGACTGTGGCGGGTGGTGCGGGTGTCGATCCCGGTCGAATCACCAGAATATGGTAATTTCCAAGGGGAACGGTTGTGCAAACGATTGACCTGCAACCGTATCCTCCCTTAAGTCTCTCCAATACCCAACCAACCCAACCCATGACTGCCCCGACCCTGGAAGCTGCCGCCGCCTCCGCTGCATCAACGCTCGTCACCCCACCCTCCATGGCTGCGGAGGAAAAGCTCACGAAAAAGGCGCTCACCGCCGACCATCCTACCTGGTGCCCTGGTTGTGGGGACTTTGCCGTGCTGGCCGCTTTCTACAAGGTGCTGGAGAAGCTCCAGTATCCGCATGAAAAGATCGTCTGCGTGGCTGGCATCGGCTGTTCCAGCCGCTTCCCCTATTTCATGAATACCCATGGCATCCATTTCATCCATGGACGTGCGCTGCCGCTCGCTACAGGGATCTCACTCAGCCGCCCTGATGTGCATGTGTTTGTTTTTGGAGGGGATGGGGATGGGTTCTCCATCGGCGGCAATCACCTCAACCATGCGGCGCGCAAGAACGTGAAGCTGACCTATGTGATCATGGACAATTATGTCTATGGGCTGACGAAGAAGCAGACCAGCCCGACGAGCCCAATCGGCTTCAAATCCAAGACCGACCCCAGCGGCAGCATTGATCGCCCGATCAACCCGATGAAGCAGCTCCTGGCCAGTGGAGCCACCTTTATCGCCCGCACCCACGCTGCCCAGGTCAAGCACATGGTGGACACCTTTGAGCGCGCGATCAAGCATGACGGCTTCAGCGTCGTCGAGTGCCTGAGTGAGTGCGTGATGTTCTACGAGGGTAGTTTTGACGACAGCACGCCGCGCAAGGGCGGCACCTACGAGATCATTGATGAAACCCAGCATGACGTCACCGATGACGTCGCGGCCTTCAAACTCGCTGACCTACCCAGCCCTGGAAAATTTGGCGTTTATTATGAAGTCACCCGCCCAACGAAGAACGCCCTGGAGCAGAAATGGATTGATGAGACCCAGGCCAAACTTGGCGGGACAAGTCAGAAGGACATCCTGCGGAAGCGCTTTGAAACGATGCGCTGAGGCGGCGGGGCCATCTTCCTCTCACTCTGAATACTGAGAACCGTGATGAGTGATGAGCTCTGACCCAGCCACCCAGCAGGTGCAGATGCAGCGTGTGACGCTGCCACAGACGGTGGTAGAGAAAACGGATGTCGTGGCCCGAGAGGAGCCGCTGGAGATCCGCGTCGAAGGCCGCAGCGTAGCGGTGGTGATGCGCACGCCTGGGCACGATGAGGAGCTAGCCGCTGGCTTTTTGGTGACGGAAGGGGTGGTGAGGAGTGCGCGGGAGATCCTGGAGATCAGCCAGTGCCCATCGACGGAGAATCAACACGGCAATGTGGTGGATGTGCTGCTAGCAGGCGGAGCTGTGGTGGACTGGCAGAATCTGACGCGGCATGTCTTCAGCGCCTCAAGCTGCGGCATTTGTGGGAAGACGAGCATTGAGAGTGTGTTCCAAAATTTCCCCCCGGTGCCGGCACTCGAGTGTCCCCTGCGTGTCGATGCAGAGCTTTTGGCTGGGCTGCCGGAGGCGCTGCGTGCGGCTCAGGAAGCCTTTACGCTGACGGGTGGCTTGCACGCGAGCGCCGTTTTTGATGCCCGTGGGAGGATGTTGGTGATCCGGGAGGATGTGGGCCGCCACAATGCGCTCGACAAGGTCATCGGCTGGGCACTGCGCGAGGGGCACCTGCCTCTTCACCAGCATCTTTTGCTGGTGAGTGGGCGTGTTTCGTTTGAGATCATGCAAAAGGCGCTGGCCGCTGGGCTACCGCTGGTGGCAGCGGTCTCTGCGCCTAGCAGCTTGGCGGTCGAGTTTGCCCAGCAGTCTGGTCAGACATTGGTGGGCTTTCTGCGCGGGCGCGAGATGAATCTCTATGCCCATCCTTGGAGGGTCAGTTCTGGCCTAGCGGGGGCTCATTCGTAGCGATAGCCTGCGCCGTGCACGGTGCGGATGATGCGCGGGTTGGACGGGTCTTTTTCAATGCGCTTGCGCAGTTGAGAGATGTGTTGATCCAGGGCGCGGCTTTCGGGGAAATAATCCATGCCCCAGACCTCATCGGCCAATTGGTTGCGGTCCACGACCTTGCCGCGCTTTTCGTACAGGAGCTTGAGCACCTTGAGATCACGCGGGCTGAGATGGATGTCTGCGGTGCCACGGTAGGCGCGCAGCTCAGAGGGCACGATGCGCAGGTCGTCCATCATGAATTGGTCATCCATGCCGTCATTTTTGGCGCTACGAGCAGCGGTGCGGCGGGTGATGGCACGGATGCGGGCGATGATCTCCTTCACGCCAAAGGGCTTGGTCATGTAGTCGTCTGCCCCTAGCTCTAGGCCGAGCACGGCGTCGATC
>JAIWOJ010000450.1 GCA_020216965.1 Prosthecobacter sp. | reverse complement strand
TGAAGGAGGAAATCATGAGTCGCGAATGCTTCCGCCTTGGCCTCTTCGGTGTTGTTTAAGATTTCGAGCTTCGGGAAACGCCTCGTGAGCATCTCGGCTACTCCGTTTTCCACACTGCTCGGCCATAGGGTTACTTTGTGCTCGGGGAGATGCTTTTCCAGCAGAGCCAACATGCCTGGCGTGTGCGCGATGTCGCCAATGTTCACCGTCTGCCATGAGGATCGGAGGAGGATACGTTTTGATCTTTTTTCCTGTGCGGTGGAAAATAGGGGGGCTGCACTCAGGGCGGAACTGAGCTGGAAAAAGCGGCGACGGTTCATGACATCCAAGAAGGTTTTCTGGCAAGCAAAGTGATTTGCTGCTGGTTACAGATTTGGCGGGTCTTGGATGCTGCTGCCAGATATTTTTACCGATCTCTGATGCGGTGCAGGTCAATCAGAGCCGTTCGAGGATGCGCATGATTTGCTTGCGATGAATGTTGGGGTGCATGGCGGCCATGGCTAGCCAGCCATAGCCATCAAGTGGGCCGAACCAGGGGTGGGCATACTTGGCGGTTCTGTTGAGATCACCGGCTGCATGGATAGTTGCCAGAAAGGCGTCACAGGAAGCATCAAAGGCATCCTCCACCTCTTCGGTCAGGATTTCATTTGGCTTCACGGCGGCTGTGCTGGCCTTTTTTTCAGGTGCTTGGCCATTCAAGAGCGCGGTGATGACTTGGCCGAAAACGTTATTGGTGATGCGCAGGTGCTCTAGGGTCATCCAGATGGACCAGTAGCGGCTACTATCTTCTAAGCCGGGCAATCTTGGGATGAGCACGCGCTTCCTACGCTGATCTGGCGCACAGGAGCGCGCCAGTGTGAGAATGGCCTCCTTTTGGGTGGTGAACTCGTGGATAAAGTTTTGCCGATTTCCCAGGATGCGTTTCAGAGCAAAAAGTCTGCGGGCAAAAAAAAGTTCCAGGGCAGGGAGGCCAGCTCCGGGAGGTGCGAGTTTGGGTGCTTGAATGGGGTCCATGGTTTGATGCATCTTACAATGCTTGCAAAATGCAAGTGAAATACTTTTGAATTGCAAGTTAATACACCTAAGCTGCAACTTGCTATGCCGAGGCAGAGACTATCCAACAATCCCCAGCCTGATGCGAAACGTCGTTCCCCTTGTCCAGTGGCCTGCGCCTTGGACTTGCTGGGTGACAAATGGACGCTGCTAGTGGTGCGTGATCTCTTGCTAGGACGTAGCCGGTTCAAAGACTTTGCTAGCTCGCCAGAAGGTATCCCCAGCAACATTTTGAGTGATCGTCTGGAGCGTCTATTGGCTGCGAATGTGATTCGGCAGAAGCCTGCTGAAGAAGGGGGAAAAAGGCTTGCTTATGAGCTGACAGAGAAGGGCATCGCATTACGACCTATGGTCCGTGCCATTCGCGATTGGGGGCTGAAGTGGGAGCCGGGCACGAGGGCAGAGCTACAGCCCGTGCGCTGACGTGTGCCAAACTGCGGTCGATGCCCTTGTTGGATTCATTTGCCAGCCCCGGCGTAGGGATGACATTTCCGCCACGCATGGACGCTCCTTTCTTTACTGTCTTCACACCCACCTACAATCGGGCGCACACGTTGCATCGCTGCTATGAGAGCTTGAAGGCACAGACTTGTCGGGATTTTGAATGGTTGATCGTGGATGATGGCTCTGAGGACGGAACAGCCACCCTGGTAGCAGGGTGGCAGGCGGAGGGACTTCTCCCTGCCATCCGCTATGAGCCATTACCTCACGGGGGGGCTCACCTGGCCTACAATCACTGCCTGCGCGTGGCGGCAGGGACGATGATGGTCAAGCTGGATTCAGATGACGGCTGCGTGCCTGCGGCTCTAGAGCGCTTCCGGCATCACTGGGAGAGCCTGCCAGAGACTGAGCGCGCGGGATTTTCAGGCGTCACGGCACTGTGTCAGGACCAGGATGGCAGGCTGGTGGGCTGTGAATTTCCAGCCAGCCCGCTCGACTGCACGGCGGCTGACCTGGATTACCTCTATGGCGTGAGTGGAGAAAAGTGGGGTTTCCTGCGTCTGGATGTTCTGCGCCAGTTCCCATTTCCTGAGGATTGCCAGGGGCATTTTATCCCGGAGTCTTACCTCTGGTCCCAAATCTCCCAGCGCTGGCGCACACGGCATGTGAATGAGCGGCTGCGAATCTACTGGATGGATGCGCCCTCGCTCGTCCATGGGAAGCCAGACCCGGCGCGCAATGCGGACGGTCATCGGCGCATGTTTGGCATGGTGCTGAATTTAGAGGCAGGGTATTTCCGCCATGCGCCGCTGAGGCTGCTGCGTGTGGCAGCGCAGTTTGGACGCTTTAGTTTGCTGCATGGGGTGGGCCTGCGTGAGCAATGGCGCGGTTTGCGGCAGGGATTGCCGCGGTTGCTGTGGCTCTTGGCGCTACCGATCGTTCTGGGCCTGCGGCTGCGGGATAAGCTGCGCCGCTAAAGCAAAAACGCCGCAGAGATTATCTGCGGCGTCTTGGGGCTCAAAGCGCGGCGGGCTATTACCAGCCGTGTGCGTCGCGCACCTTGATCATGGTGTCGAGGATGGTGTTCCAGGTGCCGGGGGTTTCGAGCACGGCATTCGGGAACATACAACCGTCCCAGCAAATGTGCTGGATGCCGCGGGCCTGGGCGTCTTTGAGCCAGTAACCAGCGCATTTTACGATGTCGAGCTTGCCATTCGGATCGTCGGCACGGCAGTGCTTGCCGGTCTTGTCATGCGAGCCAGCGCCGTGCACGGTGCCATCGTTCTGGGCGACGTGGAAGTCGATGGTCCAGGGGCGCAGGGCATCGGTCATTTTTTCATAGGCAGCGTAGAACTCGGCCTCGGTGTAGCCTTCTTTGAGGAGGGCATGCTCAGGGGCGTTGTAACCGAGCGTGTAGAGGTAAGTGTGGGCGAGGTCAGCCTGGAAGCCGAGAGCCTCAGGCATGCCCACGCCTTCCAGGACGTCGAGCATGTCACGCCAGGAGTGCATGCCGGCCCAGCAGATCTCACCTTCTGCGGCGAGACGCTCGCCGTGGTCCTTGGCGATGGCGGCGGCTTTCTTGAAGGTATCAATAATGCGGGCTGTGTTGGCCTTTGGGTTTTCACGCCACTTGGTGATCCCAAACTCGGCGGAGTCGATGCGGATCACGCCGTATTTGCGGATGCCAGTGCTGTTGAAGACCTTCGCGATGCG
>JAIWOJ010000449.1 GCA_020216965.1 Prosthecobacter sp. | reverse complement strand
ACCGGCCACCCCGGCATGGCCACCGGTGGCATGGGCGATGTGCTCACTGGTGTCTGCGCCGCCCTGGCAGGCCAGGGCCTCAGCCTGCATCACGCCGCCGGTCTCGCCGCCTGGAGCTGTGGCAGAGCGGCTGAACTGGCCGCCCAGCATCAGTCCCACCTCTCCGTCCTGCCTGCCGATGTCGCTGCCCGGCTGGGTCGTGCTTTGCATGAGCTTGAATGAACCGCCGCCCTGCGCCACCCCTGCCTCATGCCCTACCGCCACACCCTCACGGAACGAGTCCAGTTCGCCGATACCGACATGGCGGGTATCGTGCATTTCTCCAACTTCTTCCGCTACATGGAGCGCGTGGAGCATGACTTCTTCCGCGCGCTCGGCATGTCCATCTGGGATGGCCACAATCCCGTGCCCGATGACGAGCGCGTCGGCTGGCCGCGCGTCCACGCCTCCTGCGATTACAAGGCACCGCTGCGTTTTGAGGAGGAATTCACCATGGAACTGCTGGTAGAGGAGGTGCGGAAAAAGACCCTGCGCCACCTCATCCGCTTCTGGAAGCAGGACGGCACCCTCTGCGCCGAGGGCCGCATCATTGCCGCCTGCGTCCAGCGCGACAAGGCCACCGGCAAAATGAAGGCCGTGGAGATCCCCACCCGCTTCCTGGAAAACCTAGAGGTCGCTCCACCCGAACTACTGGCAGGGCCTTAGTGCCCGAACCGCGCGGAGCGTCTTGGCGTGCGTACGGCAGCCGCCGCCGCTTTCCGTGCGGCTCTCGCTGCCCTTGCAGCCATCCGAAAAGCAGCAAACACCGGTTTTTGGAATGGTGGTCCCTTGTCCTGCTGCCACCCACAGAAAGGCGGTAGCTACGGCTACCGCACTCCAAAACGCTGCCGCGAAGCTCAGAACGCCAGAACAGCGCGCAGCGTCTTGGAGTGCGTGCGGCAGCCGCCGCCGCTTTCCGTGCGGCTCTCGCTGCCCTGGAACCTCCCGAAAAGCGGGAAACACCGGGTCTCGGAATGGCGATCCCTTGTCCTGCAATCACGCCCAGAAGAGCGCTAGCTACGGCTACCGCGCTCCAAGACGCTGCCGCGAAGCTCCAGACGCCAGAAAGGCGCGGAGCCTTACCTTAGTTCGCGCGGCCGAGGTAGCTGTTGTCCTCGGTCTTCACGCTGATCTTATCGCCGGGGCCGATGAAAAGCGGCACTTGGACGACGAGACCAGTTTCCAGCGTGGCGGATTTATAGACGTTGTTGGCAGAGTCACCTTTGACACCTTCCGGGGCTTCCGTCACGGTCATCACCACAGAGGCGGGAAGCTCAATACCAATCGCCAGGCCGTCCGCGAACTGCACGGTGTACTTCTGGCCTTCGATCAGGTAGTCCTTGGCATCGGCGACGTTGGTCTCGCTCAGGATCACATCCTCAAAGGTCTCTGGGTGCATGAAGTGGTAGCCGTCGCCGTCTTTGTAGCTGAACTCATGCGGCTGGCGCTCCAGGTTGACGGAGTCGAGGGACTCGTTGGAGGTCATGCGCAGGTTATAAACCTTGCCAGAACTCAGTGTGCGGATGGACATCTGCACATAGGACGCCATGCGCGGCGGGGTCTTCAGCTCAAAAGCAGAGACGATGCAGACTTCGTTATTGTACCGCACGGCGTGGCCTTTGCGGAGGTTGATGACGGGGGTGGATGCCATAGGAGCGGGCGCTTTAGACAGGCAGCCAGGGAAAGCAAGGGGGAATCCAGGGTGGGAAAGCCACGCTTGCCCGAAAGGCAGCCTTGCCTTTACCCAGCAGGGGCAGGATTCTACACCGTTATGCGCTGCACCATTCTCCCCTTCATTGCCGCCTTTTCTACTCTCTATGCTGCCCAGCCTGGGGCTCCCGTGGGCAAGTTTCAGCAGCTTGACTCCAGCATCCCGACGCCCTCTAACCTGCGCACGGCCTCCGGCGCGCCAGGGGCTAGCTATTGGCAAAACCGCGCCGACTATGACATCCAGGTGACGCTAGATGACGTGAAACGCACCCTAAGCGGCCGCGCCAGCGTGACCTATCACAACGCCTCTCCCGATACCCTGCCTTACCTCTGGGTGCAGTTGGATCAAAACTACCTCTCCCATCAGGCCGACTCCCGCGCTGTGCCGAACACCAAGCGTGGCATTGATCCTGACAAGATCACCTACGCTGCCCTGGATCGCCTGCTGGCCTACGAAGAATACGATGGCGAAATGAAGATCTCCCACCTCACGGATGCGCAGGACCAGCCCCTGCCTCACGCCATCGTGAAGACCATGTTGCGCCTGGACCTGCCACAGCCGCTGGCCCCCGGTGCCTCCTTCACCTTCAAGATTGGCTGGAGCTACCCGATCAATGATTGTGAACGCATCAACGCCCGCACGGGCTACGAGTTCTTCAAAGAGGATGGCAACTGCATCTACACCATCGCCCAGTGGTTCCCCCGCATGGCCGCCTACACGGACTATGCGGGCTGGATCAACAAGCAGTTCCTCGGCACCGGCGAGTTCACCCTGGAGTTTGGAGATTACAAGGTAGCCATCACGGTGCCGGATGATCATCTCGTGGCTGCCACAGGCTCCTTGATGAACGGGGAAGCGATCCTCAGCCCCACCCAGCGGCAGCGCCTGGAGGAAGCACGCGCTTCCTTCAAAAAGCCCATCTTCATCGTCACCCCGGACGAGGCCAAAGCAGCGGAAAAGGGCAAGCCCAAAGGCAACAAGACCTGGATCTTCCAGGCCGGAAACGTGCGTGACTTCGCCTTTGCTAGCTCGCGCAAATTTATCTGGGATGCCATGGCTGTGGAGGGGCACGTCCACCCGCCCGCGCCAGCGCGGAAAGGCGGCGTGCAGGACCGCATGATGCGCGCACCGGTCATGGCGATGTCCATGTATCCCAAGGAAGGCATGCCGCTGTGGGACAAGTATTCCACCCACGCCATCGCCCACACCATCCAGGTGTATTCGCGCTTCACCTTTGACTATCCGTATCCAGTCGCCTGGTCGGTGAATGGCCCCGTCGGCGGCATGGAGTATCCCATGATCAGCTTCAACGGCCCGCGCCCAGAAAAGGACGGCACCTACCCGCAGCGCACCAAATACTCCCTCATCGGCGTCATCATCCACGAGGTGGGGCACAACTGGTTTCCCATGATCGTCAACTCCGACGAACGCCAGTGGACCTGGATGGATGAGGGGCTGAA
>JAIWOJ010000448.1 GCA_020216965.1 Prosthecobacter sp. | reverse complement strand
CTACACTACCCGAAACCCAAAGCGCTAAGCCTAAGCCAGAGCACCGAACTAGGCACCATTTACCGCGCTGGTGAGGTCGCAGGGCTGTGCAGCCTGGCAAAACAGCACGGGCTACACGTTCACATGGATGGTGCGCGCTTTTTCAATGCACTCGCAGGCAGCAAATCCACCCCCGCTGAGCTGACCTGGAAAGCGGGCGTCGATGTCCTCTGCTGCGGTGGCACGAAACTCGGCATGGCCGTCACTGAGGCCGTGGTGTTTTTCGATAAAACGCTGGCGCGTGACTTTGAATACCGCTGCAAGCAAGCTGGGCAGTTGTGCTCCAAAATGCGCTTCATCTCCGCGCAGTGGCTGCGTATCCTGACGGGTGATGTTTGGAAAACCCACGCC
Source organism: Prosthecobacter sp. (assembly GCA_020216965.1). Lineage (GTDB taxonomy): Bacteria > Verrucomicrobiota > Verrucomicrobiia > Verrucomicrobiales > Verrucomicrobiaceae > Prosthecobacter. The sequence continues at coordinate 2,827 of JAIWOJ010000448.1, read as the reverse complement.
GCCCGGGCCAACGGCCTAGCCAGACGGCTGGCGGATGGGCTAGGGCGCATCCCTGGCGTGCAAATCCTCTACCCTGTGGATGCAAACGCCGTCTTTGCGCGGCTGCCAGAGCAGCTCAAAAACAGTCTCAAAGCGCGCGGTTGGCAGTTTTATAGCTTTATCGGCGGTGGCTCCCGCCTGATGTGTTCCTGGGCCACCACAGAGGCCGATGTGGATGCCTTTTTAGCGGATGCTCTTTCCTAGGCCACCGGTCAGGTGGGCATATTTCTCCTGCCAGTCCTCAGGCAGCCTGAGCGGACGGCCTTGCGGCATCTGCACCAGGGCTAGGCTCTGGCGGCAGGTGATGAGCACCGTTTCCTCACCCACGCGCCGGATCTCAAAGGCTACCCAGAATCGCACACGCTCCACGCGCTCCAGCCTGCCTTGGATGATGAGTTCATCTCCCAGCGTGGCAGGCTTCCGATAATCAATCTCGGTGCGGACCACGACTGGATAAACCTGGGTCTGCGCCATCTCTCGCAGGCGCATCCCCATCTTGGCGGCCAGGCGCGTGCGCGCGGTCTCGATCATCCGCAGATAGGCGATGTTATGCACCACCCCGCCGATGTCGGTATCGAAAAACATCACCTCCTCACGGGTCTCAATGTCAGGGGTAGCTTCGGGCATAGGCAAAAAGCAGGCTCAGAGCTTGGGAGGTGCAGGCTTGATAGGAGATTGGCCCTCGCTGACCACACCCCGCGCCAGGGTGCGGCGCTTATAGACATGACCACCACAGGCAATGTAGAGATCGGCCAAGTCATGGCCGCCAAAGCAGACATCTAGCGGACGCTCTGGCGTGCGGATGATAAAATTCACCCGCCCCGCCTGATCGCAGACCTGCACGCCCAAACTTGTCGCAACGTAAATCCAGCCACGAGTATCCACACAGAGCCCTGTGGCTGCGGCTGCATCAGGCTCACCAGCACTCAGTTCCGGCTCGAGTTGCACAAAAGGTTGCAGCGTGCTTTGCCATTCACGGCCCGCACTGGCTGCATAGAGGTAGTTGCTGCCGGAGTCTGTGAAATAGACCTGGGTCTGATCTGGGGATAGCGTTATGGCTGCCTGTGGGTTCGTTGCTAGCACCGCGTCAAACCGCGCCCCATGCTGGTTCACGGCCCGAGTATTTGGCTTGTCCGCAGGGCTTACCACCCCGACAGAGGTCACATGCAGGTATTTTGCACCAGAGAGGGTTGTTTTTTCCCAGTCTCCCTTGCCCACGACCTCATCGCCGCGCCATCTGGACTCGCCCTTCGGATTCACCTTCACCTCAAGGTCTGTCTGCCAGCCACGCCAGAGCCAGCGGAGCACGTCAGGGAAAATTTGGCTGGCGTGCTTCTGGTTATGGCCGCCTTCGCCCCAGGCGTGGTTCACGTCGTAACCGGCCCAGGTGAGGCTGCGCTCCATCATCTGGTTCGCCATCCACCAGTCGCCACAATACAGATTATTATCACCGGTGCCACTTTGCAGGAAGATGCGCAGTGGCTTGGGCTCTATCTTGCGAACCAGCACGGGCAAGCGGTCAGCGCCACGGATGCCCACATAAGTGCCCACTCCAGTAAAGACGCGGCGGAAACGATCTGGGCGATGCCAAGCCACCATGAAAGCACAAATACCACCGCTGCTGTTGCCAGAGATGGCAGCGTGATTGGGATCGGTGCTCAGTTTTAGGCCGTGCTTTGCCTCGATGGCTGGCAGGAACTCATCAATCAGAAACTGCGAGTAGGTTGGCGTCATGCTATCATACTCGTAGCTGCGATTGAAGCGCGGCAGGGCGTTTTCATTCGCGGCAGGGACCACACCGGGCTTGATGAAGATGCCGACGAGTGGCGGGATGTCTTTTTTGGCGATAAGATTATCAAAGACGATGGGTGCCTGATAAATCACGCCATCTTGGAAGACCATGAAGGCAGCGGGCTTTGTTTTGTCGAAACCAGCAGGCAGGTAAATCTGATATTCGCGCTGCGTGCCGGGGAAAACGCTACCTTCCTTCGCACTGTAGCTCTCTTTGAGGAGAGTGCCCTTCGCCGTGCCTATTTGGGCCTTCGAATCCTCAGTCAACGGAAACTCAGGCTCGACGGCCTGGCTGAAGTGAAGCAGGAACAATGGAAAGATGAAATGAGCTAGCGGGCGACTCATGGCAGCGGGCGATAAAAGGGTTTTTTCACAACTTCAGCAGGGTAGCGGCGGCCTCGGATCTCGATCTCAAGCAGACTACCGATTTTAGCAGCCTGAATGGGCACATAGGCCATACCGATCCCCATGCTCAAGCTAGGAGAAAGAGTGCCACTAGCGACCTCACCCACAACTTTTCCATCAAAAAGCACCGGATAATGCGGCCTAGGCGGTGGGGCAGCCCCTGTCATTTTGAAAGCCGCCAAGCGGCTGGGTAACCCGGCTGCCTTCTGAGCCTCAAGGGCAGCTTTTCCGACAAAGCCGGGCTTGCCCATCGCCACAAAGAAACCCAAGCCCGCCTCCAGCGGCGTCTTGTCTGAAGCTAAGTCATTGCCATTGAGCGGATACCCCATTTCCAAGCGCAAGGTATCGCGTGCGCCTAGTCCACAGGCCATGCCACCCTCCTGTTTCGCGGCATTCAAAAGCCTCTCAAACCAAGCCGCACTTTGGGTAGCAGGCATGAAGAACTCAAAGCCCTCCTCGCCCGTGTAGCCGGTGCCGCAAAGCCACAGAAAAGCACCTTCTGACGCAGAAATAAACACGCTATTATGCGGTGGAAACACCGCCTCTGGCCCGAAAACACGCTCAAACACGGCACGGCTCCGTGGTCCCTGGA
>JAIWOJ010000447.1 GCA_020216965.1 Prosthecobacter sp. | reverse complement strand
CCGCGGGACCTGTCAGCATTCCGAGCCTGGAAGCGCCTTGACCTGCTGCCATCCATGCCCAATTTGACGCCCCTTCCATGCCGGACCTGCCCAAGACCCTCGCCATCGCCGCCGACCATGGTGGCCTTGACATGAACAATGCTGTTTTCCACCATCTGCTAGATAGCGGCTACCAGGTGGAGGACCTGGGCGTCTTTACCACGGATAGCGTGGACTACCCAGACTACGCCGAGCTGGTGGCCGCGCGGGTGCTGGATGGCCGGGCAGATGCGGGCATCCTGGTCTGCACGACCGGGATCGGCATGTGCATCACGGCAAACCGCCATGCGGGCATCCAGGCCAGCCTGGTGCATGACGCAGAGACGGCCGCGATCACCCGCGAGCACAATGCCAGCAACATCCTGTGCCTGGCGGGGAAAACGACGCCCGTCGAAACCGCCAAGTCCATCGTAGATGCCTGGTTGAAAACCCCCTTCGCAGGCGGCCGCCATGCCCGCCGAGTCTCCAAAATGAACAAGCAAGCCCACCCCCTCAGCATCCTCGCCGCTGCTGACCCCGCCGTCGCCGCCATCATTGATGCTGAGCAGCACCGCCAGCAGAACAACATTGAGCTCATCGCCAGCGAAAACTTCACCTCCCGCGCCGTGATGGCCGCCCAGGGGAGCTGTCTGACGAACAAGTATGCCGAAGGCTACCCGGCCAAGCGCTGGTATGGCGGCTGTGAAGAGGTGGATAAGGTGGAGCAACTGGCGATTGACCGCGCCTGCCAGCTCTTTGGCGCGAAGTATGCCAACGTGCAGCCGCACTCGGGCTCCCAGGCCAATGCGGCGGTGTATTTCAGTGTGCTGCAGCCCGGCGACAAGGTGCTGGGCATGAACCTGGCCCACGGCGGCCACTTGACCCACGGCAACCCGGCGAACTTCAGCGGCCGCTTCTACAATTTCTGCCAGTATGGCGTGAGCCAGACGGACGAGCGCATCAACTACGATGAGCTGGCCGAGGTGGCGCAGCGTGAGCAGCCAAAGATGATCACCGCCGGTGCCAGCGCCTACCCGCGCATCATCGACTTTAAGAAGATGAGCGAGATCGCCAAGAGCGTGGGCGCTTACCTATTCGTCGATATGGCGCACATCGCCGGTCTGGTCGCGGGTGGCGTGCATCCGAGCCCGATGGAGTATGCCGACTTCGTCACCAGCACCACGCACAAGAGCCTGCGTGGTCCGCGCGGCGGCATCATCCTCACAAACAGCGAGGAGCTGATCAAAAAGATCAACAGCCAGGTCTTCCCTGGCGTGCAGGGCGGGCCGCTCATGCACGTCATCGCGGCCAAGGCGGTCTGCTTTGGCGAATGCCTGAAGCCTGAGTTTAAGGAATACACCGCGCAGATCGTCAAGAACGCCCAGGCCCTGGCCGCGCGCTTGGCCGAGCTGGGCTACCGCATCGTCAGCGGCGGCACGGACAATCACCTAATGCTGGTGGACCTGCGCCCGAAGGGCCTGAACGGCAAGATCGCCAGTGAGACGCTGGACCACGCGGGCATCACCGTGAACAAGAACGGCATTCCGTTTGATACGGAGAAGATCACCCTCGGCGGTGGCATCCGCATCGGCACGCCCGCAGTCACCACGCGTGGCATGAAGGAGCCAGAGATGGTGCAGATCGCCAACTGGATCGACAAAGCTCTAAGCAGCAAAGACGACCCAGCCGTGCTCGCCCAAATCAAGGCCGAAGTGGCCCAGATCAATGAGCGCTTCCCAGTGCCTTGATCCCGGATGCCGCTTCTCAGTGGGGAAAGAATGACCCTGCCTGCGCTGCAACCGCGTGATCTCGGCTAACGGGTGCGCATTGCTGCCTGTCGGGGTCATTCCCCGGCAGGTGCGGTCTCTGAGCGCTGGCTGGGGGCGGCGTTCCCTGCACTCTGAGGGGCGCTGCTGGGGGCTGCTGGGGTGCCTGGGCTGAGTTTTCTGCCCAGGTTCACCTGGAAAAACTGCTCTAAACTGCGGTGCAGGGCGGTGGCAAAGCGCAGGCGGTTTTCGGGGGTATCACGGAGCTGGGGACGGTTGGCTTCGATTTGCAGGCCGGTGATGTTTTTTTCAGCCCGGCAGTGGTGGGCGACGGTGTAGCCGCCGCGGAAGAAGGGCAGATTGGGGACTGGCTTCGCTGGGCTAGGGGTAGCGGGGAAACCTTCCTGCTCTAGCAGCGCGCCGAGGCTGTGCGGACCGCGGAGGAGCTGGGAGTGACGGATGCCACGCTGCTCGACGATCCAGCGCAGGCTGCTGGCCTGGACGTATTCCGGCTGGTCTAAAAGGGCGTCATCAAGCGCAAGACTCTCCGCACCATGCAGGTAGCCGAGCTCTACCCGGGCATCGGGGTGGCTGTGACCGTGGAGGTCGATGAAAAAGGCGAAGCCGCTGCACTGCACGGCGGTGGCACAGGCTTGCTCGATGAAGCCGTGGTGCTCATGCCAGGCTTGGGCGGCCACTTCATGGCCCTCGGCTGCCTCGGGCAGATCACGGTTGGCGTCCAGTTTGCTGCGGTGGAGGAGGCAGAGCACGAGATGCGGGCGGTGCCCGGTTTCTGCCTGGATGACCTCGGCAAGGGTGCGGGCTAGCTCTTGGGTATTCATGTCCATGGCAGTGACGCCCTGGGTTCTGTCTGGGATGTCCTCTGGCTTTAGGCGCCCACCATGCGGTGCAGCGATGACCAGGGGCAGGCTACCTGGGATGTATTCAGTGAATTTTCGCGTGCCGAAAATGCTGGTGCCTGGTGCAGGTGCCTGCGCGAAGACGTGGGAGCCTGGCGCGAGCGCGTGCCAGAGAAGGAATGCGGCTGCGGCGCGGAAGGTGAGGGCTGGCAGGCTCATGGCGCGTGGGGGTTACTCGGCTGCCGAAGGGGTGTTTTCCTGGGGTAAGATTTCGTAAGCGGTGCCGGCAAATTCCTTCACAAACTCTGCCAGCGGCATCTCAAAGATGCCGTGCTCCATGGGGTAGCCGTTGGCGGGGCCGGGCTCGCCTTGGACGGTGCGGGTATCGCCATGGGGGTTCCAGAGGCGGATGCGGTCAGCGGCGGCGTCGTAGGCCAGGATGGCATAGGCGTGGTTGGGGGTGATGCCAGGCGTGGTGGTCTTGAGGGTGCCGCAGGTCATGAGGCGCTTTTCTTGGGTGGCTGCGGTGAGCGCGGCGCGCAGTTCAGCCATGTGCTTTTCATAGTCTGCCTGG
>JAIWOJ010000446.1 GCA_020216965.1 Prosthecobacter sp. | reverse complement strand
GGGCGAGATCGTTTTCACGCCGCTGGATGCTCGCGGCACGGTGGTCATGCGCTACCGCACGGGCGACATTGCTGAAGGAGGATTGACCTGGACAAGCTGCCCGCACTGCGGCCGCCGCTGCCCGCGTCTTCTCGGCCCCATCAGTCGCGTGAGCGAGGTCAAGGAACTGCACCTGGACAAGATCAAAGGCACCCTGGTGAACTTCAATATCCTTGAGCACCTCTTGGATGACATGAAGGGCGTGGCAGCCTGGCAAGTGGAGTTGCGCAAGCATGATGATGATCCCCTGGAAGTGGACGAACTGAGACTGCACGTCACCCCCGAGAGCGGCGTGAACCCAGAGGATTTGCGCCACCGTCTTGAGCGCCGCTTTGCCGAAGTCACAGAGCTGCGGCCCAACGAAATCCTCTTTCACGACATCCATGAGCTGCGCGACCGCCTGGGGGTGGGCCGCCTGCTGAAAGAGGCCAAAATCCTTGATGCTCGCCCCAGGGGCGCACCCTCCGTCAAAACCACTGCCTTACAGGCTTAACCCTGACATCCAGCCATGAAACCTCTCTTCATCATCGCTGCCACACGCACCCCGTTTGCCCGCGCTGGCTCCTCTCTCTCTTCCCTGGATGCGGTGGATCTCGGCAAGGCCGCTGTTTCTGGCCTGCTGGCACGTTCAGGCATCGATCCGCATCTCGTGGACGAGACCCTTTTTGGCTGCGTGGGTCAGCCCGCTCATGCACAGAATATCGCGCGCGTGATTGCCCTGCGTGCGGGTTTGCCTGAATCCAGCCCAGCCATGACCGTGCATCGCAACTGCGCCTCCGGCCTAGAGGCCATCACCACTGCCCATGCCAAAATGTGTGCGGGCCAGGGGGAGGTCTTCATCGTCGGTGGCACCGAGAGCATGAGCAACATGCCGCTCTACTTTCCAGGCCAGGCCGTGGAAAAATTTGCTGCCCTAGGCAGGGCACGCAGTTTGGGGCAGAAACTAGGGGCCGCAGCCGCATTCCGCCCCGCCGACTTTGCCCCAGTCATCGGTCTGAAGCTCGGTCTGACGGATCCTGTGGTGGAGATGAATATGGGAGAGACCGCCGAGTTGCTCGCACGCGAGTTTGGAATCAGCAGAGAGGAGCAGGACGCCTTTGCCCTGCGTAGCCATCAGAAGGCTGTCGCGGCCGCTGCTGCCCTGCAAAGGGAAGTTACCCCGGTCTATGTCATGGGCCGCGAAGTCACAGCGGTCTTAGCGGACAACGGCATGAGACCTGACAGCAGCCTGGAAAAGCTGGGCAAGCTCAAACCCATCTTTGCCCGTGCCCACGGCACCGTCACCGCTGGCAATGCTAGCCAAGTCACCGATGGTGCCGTGGCCTTGCTCGTCGCTAGCGAAGAGGCTGTGAAACGCCATGGCTGGCAGCCACTGGGCATGATGACGGACTACGCCTACACCGGCTGTGATCCGCGTCGGATGGGCCTGGGGCCTGTGCGTGCCATGGATGCTCTGCTGCACCGCAGCGGTCTTGGGCTTGATGAGCTGGATGTGATCGAAATCAACGAAGCCTTTGCTGCACAGGTGCTGGCTGTGCTGCAATGTCTGAAAAATCCCACCAGCGCCCGCCGCGCGGGTCTTGAGCAGCCTCTGGGGGACCTTCCAGAGGATCGGCTCAATCCGCGCGGCGGTTCCATCGCTTTGGGGCACCCCGTGGGTGCCACCGGCGCGCGCCTCGTGCTCACCGCGCTTGATCAGCTTCGGGAGGGCGGTGGCAAACGTGCCCTCGTCAGCCTCTGCATTGGCGGCGGCCAAGGCGGTGCTGCCCTGCTGGAGCGTGCCTAAAACCTCAACCCCTGAATCCACCATGAAATCGCAACTCATCGAATCCCTGGTCATCTCTCCAGAAGCTGCTCATGCAGACGCGACGCTGAAGCATTTTCGTCTTGAGGTGGATGCTGAGCAGCGCGCCTGGATTACCTTTGATATGGCAGGCAGTGCAGCCAACGTCTGGAATGAGACTACCTTGCGCGAGTTTAATCAGTGCTTGGATGCGGTGATGCATCACCATGGCGTGCGGGCACTTTTCATCCTCAGCGCCAAGGAGCGTGTCTTCATCGCAGGTGCAGATTTGAAGGCTCTACGCCATGCCACTGCGGCCAAGCTAGAAGCTCTCATCGACCTCGGTCAGGCGACCTTCAACCGGCTTGCCGCCCTGTCATTTCCGAAAGTCGCTCTCATTCATGGTGCCTGTGTTGGCGGTGGGCTAGAGCTCGCTCTGGCCTGTGATGCGCGGGTGGTCAGTGATGCTGACTGCACGCGCCTAGGCTTGCCAGAGACGCAGATCGGGCTGATCCCAGCCTGGGGCGGCTCCACGCGCTTGCCACAAATGCTAGGTCTGACGCGCGCGCTCGACCTCATCGTCAGCGGACGCTTGCTCAAGCCTACCCAGGCTCTCAAGCTCGGCCTGGTCCAGGCTGTAGTGCCGCGTGAGCACCTCCAAGAAGCAGCCACCCGTTTTGGGGCGGCTGGAGCTAGGCCGCGCACTCGCTTCCTGGATCGAATGCTGGCACCGCTGATCGCTAACCGTGCCAAAGCGGCCTTGATGGCAAAAACGCGCGGTCTTTACCAGGCTCCCATGAGGGCGGTAGAGGTGGTCACATGCGCACCCTTCACCACCCAGGCAAAAGCCATGGAACTGGAGAAACATGCCATCCTAGACCTCGCGCTGACCCAGGAGACAGAGCGGCTCATTGACTTCTTTTTCCGTAAAGAAGACGCCGCGAAAAAACCCTGGCCTACTGGAGTAGGCCTGCCCGTGCAGGACACCGCTGTTATCGGCGCGGGGGTGATGGGGGCGGGCATCGCCCACTGGCTCGCATCCAAAGGCTGTCGGGTCTTGCTGCAAGACATCAGCACCGAGTCACTGGCCCGGGGGCTGGGCCGTGTGCATGATCTTTTGGCCGAGGGGCTGAAACGTCGGGCCATCTCAAAGCGTGAAGCACGCGATACCCTGGACCGTCTGCAAGCGGACCACACCCCGGTGCCGCTCACGCACCCGCAAATCATCATTGAAGCAGCCACGGAAGACATGGCAGTGAAAAAGATGATCTTCGCCGGGCTGGCAGCCCGTGCAGGCGCAGACACCATCCTGGCCACCAACACCTCCGCCCTTTCGATCACTGAGCTCGCTGCGACCGTGCCGCATCCTGAGCGCGTGATCGGGCTGCATTTCTTCAATCCAGTGCATCGG
>JAIWOJ010000445.1 GCA_020216965.1 Prosthecobacter sp. | reverse complement strand
TTCGTGACCAAGCTGACGGGAAGTGCGGATGGCCGGATTCAAGGCAAGCCCGGTTTGCGCCACTACTTTGCCCGAGGGCTCCAGGCTTATCCTGAACTGCGGTTTGAGATCATCCGTGTTTATCCAGGTGTGAGAAGCTGCGTGCTTGAGTATCGAAGTGTGAACCAGCTTCGCGCTGCGGAGATGATGGAATTCAACGACCATGAACGCATCTGCCGGGTCATGGCGCATTACACGACAGACTGAGAAGGCTCAAAGCCAGTCCCAGGCGCGTTCTGCCACGGGATCGCGGCCTTCGTCATACTCGATGTGGTCGATGATGGTCTCGACCACCTTGCCCTGAAGTCCGCTGTCGATGATGCGCTGGGGCAGTACATGGGAGCGTTCATCGCGCCAGCCGAGCTTGGCGATGAAGCGGTTCCACATGTGGCATTCCTCATCCGTGCGCGGCGTGCCGCGGGCCTGCGTCCACGCCAAGATCTCCTCATCGGTGCCGCCTTCGAGGGTGCGATCTCTGATCGCGGCATACGGCACGCCGAGAAAGCGGCAGATGCGGCCATCTAGGGTCAGAAACTGCTCGTCGCCGAGCTTTTCGACATAGTCTGTGGGAAGCAGGCCTGCGGCATGAAGGCGGATTTTGTCAAGCATACGGCCAAAGTAGATGAAGCGGCCGACTTTGGCGTAGCAACTGCGGAGTCCGGGAATGCTGGGCATGGTGAGAAGAAGGCTAAAATGAGGGCTGCTGAGCACATTGTAAAACTTCTGCACTCTGGCGAATTTGCCTACCGATGACCATGGGCTCGTCTGCCATGACGAAAAAGTCAGGAGTGATGTAGTGGGCTCGCCTTGTCTCTCTCTTGGCACGGGCTGTGCATCAGGGTATGGCAAAATCGCCCGTTGCAAGTTTCCAACCAGCCGCCCCTTTTGCCTCCAAGCTCATGCCTTCAGTAAAACCCCGCCGCGCCGGCATCCTGGTTCCTGTTTTTGCCCTTCGTTCTGACGATGATCTTGGCATCGGCGACACGGGCTGTGTGCGGCAGTTGGTGGATTGGGCGGCGGCAGCGGGGGTGGGGTTTCTCCAATTTCTGCCGATCAATGCTACGGGCACGGATAGCAGTCCCTACAATGCCATCAGTTCAGTGGCGCTGGATTACCTGACGCTTCACCTGACGCCGGAACAACTGCCGGAGATGGATGCCACCTACCTGCGCGTGATCGTGCGTTTCTTAGGTGGGAAATCACTAAGGCAAGGGCCGGTGCCGTATGGACGCGTGCGTCAGGTAAAAACACGCTTGCTGCGCCATGCCTATGCGCGGCTGGGCCAGTTCCCGGAGCGGCAGGCGGCATTTCAGGCCTTCCGCCAAGAGGAGGGGGCCTGGCTGGAGGATTTTTGTCTCTTCCGCGTGCTGATGGACGAACATGGGCATGAGGACTGGCCGAACTGGCGCGCGGAGGTGAATTCGGGGGAAAAAGCACGCGCCTGGCTGGCTGCCCGTCGTGCTGAGGATGCGGCAGAGATCGAATCGCGGCTGGGTTTTCATGCCTATGTGCAATGGCTATGCTTCAGCCAGTGGCGGGAGCTGCGCGCCTATGCGACCTCGAAAAAAGTGAAGCTCATGGGCGATGTGCCCTTTGGCATTTCGTGGTGCAGCGCGGATGTCTTTTTTCAGCCGGAGCAGTTCAATCTGGACTGGTGTGGGGGCGCGCCGCCGGAGACTTATTTCAAAGACGATGTCTTCGGGCAGCGCTGGGGGCGGAACTGGGGCGTCCCGCTCTACCGCTGGGACCGCATGGAGGCAGATGGCTTTTCCTGGTGGCAGCGCCGTGTGCGCAAGCTGACGTAGGTCTTCGACATCTTCCGCATCGACCATGTGCTGGGCTTTTACCGCATCTACAGCTTTCCGTGGCGTCCGCAGCGCAACGCGGAGTTTGTCAATCTGACCCCGGAAGAGGCCGCCGCGCGCACCGGCGGGCATTTGCCACATTTCAAAGAGCACGATGACGACACGCCGGAGCACAAGGCCGCCAACCTGGCTGCCGGGGACAAGTATCTGCGGATGATCGTGGCGGCGGCGGAACCGAATGAGGTGGTGGGCGAGGACCTGGGCACGGTGCCGGATTATGTGCGGCCGCACCTGCTGAGCCTGGATGTGCCCGGCTTCAAAATCAGCCACTGGGAAGACGATGGGAATGGCCATGTGCAAATGGGCTGCGACTACGACAACTGCGCCTTCACCACCTATGCCACGCACGATCACGAGCCGATGAAGACGCACTGGGAGCACCGTCGGCGCGATCTGCACAGTGCGGAGGAGGCGGACCGCGCTCTGGCGCGCAAGGAGCTGCGTTTCCTCGCTGAATTCGCCGGGCTGCCGGTGCCAGCTGATGACGCGTGGCCAGCCTACGATGACCGCATCCGCCGCGCGCTGCTGGAGGCGCTGCTGGCTAGCCGGGCTCGCTACGCCGCTTTCATGCTGCCGGACCTGTTCGCGCTGGAAGACCGCTTCAACGTGCCGGGCATCGCCAGTGGCGACAACTGGAGCGCACGCCTGCCGATGACCGTGGCCCAGATGCGCGCCCAGGCCCCTTGGAAGGCGGAATGCACTTGGCTGAAGCAGGCCATCAAGCGTACAGGTCGCTGATCCCGGCTCAGCGCTTTTATGAAAATCCAACCTCCTCTGGCAGCGATCCTGTGCGGCCTCCTCGCGCTCTGTTCCTGCTCGACCACACGCTTTTATACCCAGGCGGCCGCAGGCCAGTGGGAGATGCTGAGCAAAGCGCGGCCCGTGGAGAAAGTAATGGCTGACCCGGCCAGCAAGCCGCTGCTGAAGCAAAAACTGACCACGGTGGGCCAGATCCTAGACTACGCCGAACAAACGCTGCGGCTGCCCGCGCAGGGCCAATACCGGCGCTATGCCAATCTGGGCCGCAAATACGCCGTGTGGGTTGTCTTTGCAGCGCCGGAGTTCAGCATCCAGCCCAAGACCTGGCGCTATCCTCTGCTCGGCAGCCTGAGCTACCGTGGCTTTTTCCAGGAGAAACTGGCCGAAGCAGAGGCTGCCCAGCTACGCTCCCAGGGCTACGATGTGTATGTCAGCGGCGTGGCCGCCTACTCGACGCTTGGCTTTTTTCGCGATCCGCTGCTGAACACCTTCATCGGCCGTGACGATGCAGATTTGGCGGAATTGATCTTTCACGAGTTGACGCACCAGCGCCTCTACCTGCATGGCGACA
>JAIWOJ010000444.1 GCA_020216965.1 Prosthecobacter sp. | reverse complement strand
CATGGCTGCCAGGCCGGTGTGCTGCTGCGGGTGAACCCGGCGGAGGCACCGGACGCGCGGCTGGCGATGACGGGCGTGGAGAGCCAGTTCGGCTTTGCCGAGCCGCTGCTGCTGGAGCCCGGGGCGCGTGAGCGGGTGCTGCTGCCGGGGCTGGAGTTTCAGGGCGTCCACATCTACTTCGGCACCCAGGTGGCGGGCGTGGAGGCGCTGGCGACGAACACGCGCCGCGCCCTCGAATGCGCGGGTCGGGTGGAGGCGGCACTGGGCCTGGAATGCCGCATCATCAACGCGGGCGGCGGCTTCCCCTGGCCCTATGCCAGCGACCACGCGCCGCAACCGCTGACCGGCCTGTGTGAGGCGCTGACGGAGGCCTGGCAGACCTCGCCCGCCAGCAGGCGCGGCACGGCGCTGTGGTTTGAGTCCGGGCGCTTTCTCTGCGCGGGCAGCGGCTGGCTGCTGGCGCGGGTGCTGGAGGTAAAGACCTTTCCCACGCGCGCTTTCGTCATCCTAGATACAGGCATCCACCACCTGGGCGGCATGGCCGGCCTGGGCCGCGTGCCGCGTGGCGCAGTGACGCTGGTGAACCTGAGCCGCGATACCTCGGCGCTGCCATCCATGACGGCGGACCTGGTGGGGCCGCTCTGCACGCCGCTGGACGCGCTGGCACGGGGCGTGAAGATCCCGCCGGTGGAGCCGGGCGATCTCGTGGGCATCCCAAATGTGGGAGCCTACGGCGTCACGGCCAGCCTGTTGGGCTTTCTCAGCCATCCGCCGCCGGTGGAGGTGGCCCATGAGGCCGGGCGCGTGGTGGAGGCCTGGCGTCTGCGTCACGGGCATGAATGCGTGACGCAGGGTTGATTTCATGAGCCTGCGCTTTAGGAAACCTTTTCCGCCCTTCCCCCACGAGCCCCAATGTCATCCGAAGAACGTCTCATCGCCCTTTTGCGCCCTTTCCTTCGCCTGCTGCCTGCGGATGCTGAGCTGCCGATGGATGCGGAACTGGGCCGTCTGGGGCTGGATTCATTGCAGTCCATCGACCTGCTCATGGCCCTAGAACAGGAGTTCGGCGTGACCATCCCGGATGAAAAGATCACCGTGGAGTCCTTTGCCACGCCGGCGAACGTGCTGGCGCTGGTGAGCTGAGACTCTGTGTTATCTCAAATCAGGCTCTCTCCACCCAGCGGTAGGCCTGCTGGGAGTTGCGCCAGAAGTATTTTTCGCAGGCTTCGGAGCCCTTGCTGCGAAAGTATTCGTTCACGAGGTTGAAGACGACGTCGTAGCTCGCGCCACGGTCGCTGACGGGCCAGTTGCTGCCGTAGATGAGCCGATCAGGGCCGAAACTCTCCCACAGGTGATTGAGCACGGGGAGGTAATAGCTGACCTCCCGCGGCGCTTGGCCCTCGGGACATTTCACTTGCTCGACGAGGGCAGAGACTTTCATCCAGACGTTTTTTTGCTTGGCGATGGCGGTGATGTTTTCCCGCCAGGCTGGGCGTAGCGATTGTGGATCGCCACTGCCGCCGAGGTGGTTGATGACGATGGGCAGGTCAGGCACGGCAGCGGCCAGGGTCGCTGCATGGGGGAGCAGGTCGGGCCCGCCGTTGAGGTCTAGCTCTAGCCCGTGGCTGGCCAGGATGCGTGCGCCCGCGAGAGCGGCTTCTTTGTTTTCATCGATGCGCACCAGGTCGGCACGCCAGCGGACGCCGCGAAAGAGCGGATTGGCGGCAAAGCGCCGGACGTTTGCGGCAAAGTCTGGGGTGGTGGGGTCCAGATTGCCGACGAAGCCGACGATGCTTTTTTCCCCAGCAGCGAGGTCGAGGATCCATTGATTGTCTTCGACCCAGGGGCTTGCCTCCACGATGAGGGTCTCTTTCACCCCCACCGGCCCAGCCACGGCCTGCCAATCGCTGGGCATGACTTTGCGGTAGAGGGGCGTGTTTTTCGCAGGCCAGGGCACACCCTGGGGGCGCGTGGGGTCATAAAAATGCGTGTGCGTATCAATCACGCGGGTAGCGGCGGGGGCTGCCTGGGTGCTGAGTGCCGCAGGGAGGATGGCGGCGGATTGGAGGAAGCGACGGCGGTTCATCCTGGGGAAAACGCTGGCTGGGCGCTGCATCTGTGCATCTGTTTTTCTCTGGCCTGTGGTGCTGCGAAAAGCGCTGGCATCCGCCTCAGGTGACGGCAGAGTGGCGCGCATGGATTCATCTCCCGCGCCCGTTGATTTTGCGCTCGCCGCGCGTCGTGTGGCTTGGCGTGTGGGCCTGCGCCGCTGGCTGGCCCTGCTGCGGCGCACCGTGGCCTGGGTGGCAGCAGGTGCGGGCATTTTGATCGCGGCATCCTGGCTGCTAGGGGTGATGTTTTGGGCAGTGATGGCCTGGTGCATCGTGATGGCTTGGCTGCTCGGCTGCCTGGGCTGGACTTGGCAGCATCGCCCTCCTACTTACAGCGCGCTGGCCCTGTGGGACCAGCAGGCGGGTCGGCGGGAGGCCTTTGCTAGTGCTTGGTGGTTCCAGCAGCAGCCTGCGGCCACACGCTCGGCACGCGCCATTGCCCACATCGCCACCCAGCAGGCACAGCTAGCGGCAGCCCTCGCGCAGATGCCTACCCAGTTGCCCGTGCGGGTAGAGCGTATCCTGGCACTGCCTTTTGCCATCGTGCTGATGGGGACGGTTTTGATTCAGACCCTGCGGCCTGGGCAGGACGTCCTCCTCGTCGATGCCCCGATGGCTGCCGCTGCGAAGGCTGAGGCGGAAAAGCTCAGCCGATCTGGATGGGAAAAAAAACAGCTCGCCGGGCTGAATGAAGAGGAGAGCCAAGCCCTGGAGGAGCTCAAGAAGGGCGTTCAAGAAGCTACTGAGATCCTGGAAAAAGCAGCCGGGCAGGATGCACGCGGCATCATCTCTGACCTGGAAAAACGTGCCCGCGAGGCAGAAAAGCTCGCTGCCCGCCTCGCCGCAGACAAAGACGCCTGGGCGTCAGAGGCGCTCATCCGCTCTCTCCGCAGTCATGCCGATACAGCCGATGTGGGGGATGCCGTGGCAGCCCGCAATCCCACGCAGACCGCCACGGCTGCTGAGAAGCTCGCGCGCCAACTCAGCGCCCCCCAGCTCAGCCGTGATGCGACGGAGCGGCTGACACAGACCCTCAAAGATCATGCGCAAAGCGCCGAGAGTGCTGACCGCACCCGCCTCGTCGGCCAGCATGTCATTGCTGCCTCTGAGAAAATGTCCCAAAAA
>JAIWOJ010000443.1 GCA_020216965.1 Prosthecobacter sp. | reverse complement strand
TCCAGGCACTCTAGCCGCAGCGCCGCAGGTGCCTCCGCCGTATCTGCGATCGTGTCTGCCGTGCGCGCGAGGAGATAGGCTAGGGAGATGGGTTCCCGCAGCTCCGCAGGCAGCGCCTTGAGCGTTAGGTAAAAGGAGCGTGAGACACTGGCCAGGAGCTGGCCGCCCAGTTCACGTTCGTGGTGAGATTCAGGCTCGGTCATGCGGAGGTTTAGCGCTGGCTAGCCCGGTATTGGGCGATCAGGGCGCGGATCTTTTCCGCACGATTTTCCGGGTTCGGATGCGTGCTTAGCATCTCAGGCTGCCGCCCGCCCTGCGCGGCACGGGCCAGGATTTCCATCACGCCGATCATCCCCTCAGGGTCATACCCAGCCTCCATCATAAAGCGCACCCCGAGCGCGTCAGATTCCAGTTCATCATCCCGCCCAAACTTCATCACCCGCAGGCGCGCGATGGTGCCCGCGATCTGGGCACCAGCGTGGCTCTGACCGTCAGAAAGTAAAATCGCCAAGCCCTGGGCGATGCCATTCCACAGCCCCGTCACCGCCATCTGTTCATTGGAATGGCGGCCCACCACATGCCCAATCTCATGCCCCAGCACCCCGGCCAACTGATCCTCACTGCGCAGCAGACGGTAGAGCGCCTCCGTGATGAAAATCGGCCCCCCTGGCAGGGCAAAGGCATTGATCGTTCGTGTGTCCGCCAGCAGATGAAATTCAAAGCGATAGGGCGTCTGCCGCGCCAGCGTGCTCTGCACCAGACGACGCCCCACACGCTCCACCTGGGCGCGCGCGGCAGCATCGCGGGAGAGCCCGCCCATCTCCCGGATCATGCCGGGTGCCGCCTGCAGGCCCAGGGCGATCTCCTGGTCTGGCGTGGGCATTTTCAGCCGCTGCACCCGGCCAGTAAATTCATTGTGATGCGGCGTCGTGCCTAGGTAGTGAAAAAGCAACGACCCGCCGATGACCAGCAGCGCCAGCAGCAGCCGGGGATGGCAGCCGAACCCGGCGCGGCGTGGGCGCGAGTCCTCATAAAAGCTCACAGGGCGGCCACAGAGCACGGTCAGCAGGCGGTTCATGCCCCGCCCCTAGCCCAGCCTGGCTGCATCAGCAAGACCAGCCCGGCACTTCCGCCTGGGGAAAAATCGGTTGAAGCCACTATCACGGGAACTATTCTCCGCGCCCTCCCCCTAGACCTACAACTCTCATCTCCCCCCGACATGGCTGACGCTGCTAACAAATACTCCCAGAATGTCCCAGGTGCCTTTTATGTGGACGATCAGTGCATCGACTGCGACCTCTGCCGTGAGACGGCTCCTGCGAACTTCAAGCGTGATGACGACGGCGGCCACTCCTACGTTTACAAACAGCCGGAGAATGACGAAGAGCGCAAGCTCTGCGAGGAAGCCCTGAGCGGCTGCCCAGTCGAAGCCATTGGCAGTGACGGCGAGTAAACTCGGCTATTTCCCCAGCCCTAGCCATTCCTTCAGAAACCGGAACGTGCCGACGCCGTGGATCATGTGCCCGGCGTCAAAGTGCTCAATGACGGTGCGCTCACCGATGCCCAGCTTGTTATACAGGCGGCGGACCTTGGCATATTCGTAATTCACCCACTCATCGCTGCCGACACCATCATTGTGCCCACGCTCTACCATGAAAGGGCGTGGGGC
Organism: Prosthecobacter sp.; assembly: GCA_020216965.1. Lineage (GTDB taxonomy): Bacteria > Verrucomicrobiota > Verrucomicrobiia > Verrucomicrobiales > Verrucomicrobiaceae > Prosthecobacter. The sequence continues at coordinate 1,575 of JAIWOJ010000443.1, read as the reverse complement.
GATCAGTGCGGCCATCTCTGCGTAATTGAAGGTGCGGCCCAGATTCCATTCCCAGATCTCATACTCGTGCGTGTGTGTGTAGTTCATGGGCATGTCTGTGCTCACGCATTTGCGCACCCATTCGTTAAAGTCACCGCTGCAGATGCTCAGGCTGTAGTCCGGGAGCACCGCAGGCGTGCGCATGGCGGATTTACCGCCGTAGCTGAGGCCGTAAAAGGCGATCTTGTCAGGCCGCGTGAAGGGCTGCGCTTTTAGCCATTCCAGGATGCGCTGGTGCTGACCGTTGATGACGCTGTAGAGCGTGAGGCCGAGCGGGTTCAGCTTGCGCTGAAGCGTGCGAAAGCTGTGCATTCCGCGGTAGGGATTGTGAGGGGCAAAGGTGACAAAGCCCTGCTCTGCCAGGCGCAGGGCAAAGGCTTGATAAGCCCCAAAGGCCCGCTGAGTAGCATCCGTGGTGAAAGTATCCTCCGGGATGCCCTCCAGGCCATGCTGGCAGACGACGACAGGGCGTTTTTCACCCTCTTTGAGGTCTTTCGGCAGGCCCAGCCAGCCCCAGGCAAAGACATCCTGCCAGACATCCAGGGTGACCTCATGAAGGCTCACAAGCTCCGTCTCCCGCACGAGGCGGCTCCTGGCGTGGATGGGCAGATCGGGGTCGGGCAGGCGTCCGATGACTTCATTCCAGAAGCGCTCGCGCTCCCGTGCTGTGTGCGCCTCATACTCAGGTAGCGATTTCAGCGGCAAGCGGTCCCAAAACTGCGCCTTGCGCTCCATCTCGGTGCTGACGAGCAGGCGCTGGGTGAAGGTCTCCAGCCCACGAACCAGGCGCTTTTGCCGGGCAGGATCCCCAGGCAAATCCGGCACCTCCACGTCTTGCGGCGCTTTCGGCCACTCAACCACCCTGGGCAGCAGATGGCGCAGGATCTGTCGCGTGGGCGTCCTCTCTGTCGCCGCCAGGATGCGACTGCCGGGGGCAAGCTCACGAGCCCGAGCGACCTCGGCCTCAAAGGCTGACGATTCCGGCATGGATAGTTTCCCAGGCGCGGCAATCGCACGCACGCCCTTGGCTGCCTCCATTTTCACCTCATGGCTGGGATAAAAGGCGTGCTGCAAGACCAAGGAACGCGGGGCGATCAGAGAGGCCAGCTCTGCATCGCCAAAATCCCGCAGCAGGCCAAAGACATTGCGCTCGATCGGCTCCTGCCAGACCTGCTCGCGGGGGCCGAAATAGCCTGCGGAATACACGGCATCGATCCGCTCATCCACCGCGGCCGCATGCAGGGCGATCATGCCGCCCTCTCCGATGCCTGCCAGGATGAGCGGCAGCGGCTCTGGCTGTGCCTTGAACCAATCCAACAGGGCGAGGGCCGTCTGGACTTCATAGCCGATGGGGTGGCGGCCCAATTCGTAGCTCTGGCGGTAGATCCATTCACGGTGCGGCACGTTGGTCCTGACGTTGAACTTTTCATTCGTGCTGAACTCCGTCCCCCGGCTCACGAGGGCGGGGATCACCACCTCCACCGCGCCCGAGAGCAAGGTCGCATCCAGCAGCGCCTCTGGGGAGCCATCTGCATC
>JAIWOJ010000442.1 GCA_020216965.1 Prosthecobacter sp. | reverse complement strand
AGACGATGAGGGTGTTGGCGATGTTTAGCCCGGCGAAGCTGGACCGTGCCCACTGGAGGACGATCCAGCCGACGACGAGGCCGATGGCACCCATGAGGGTGACGAGCTGAAAGAAGAGCACGCCCTCATCCATCTCAATGAGCCGCCGGGTGATGGCCCGGGGCTGCTCACTTTTTTGCAGAAACATGGCGGCGGCGAGCATGTACACCTGGGTGCCGACGAGCCCAGCCAGCAGCAGCAGCACTTGGCTATGGACATCAAAGATGTTCAGCGGCCTCAGCTTGACCGGGCCGGTGAAGGCGGCGATGGCCTGCAGCAGGGTGGTGAGGATGATGGTGACGAGGCCGACTAGCTCAAACAGACGCGGGCGCTCAGAGAGGATGAAGAGCAGGTGCCTCATGCCGTCCCGCCAAGTGCGCAGGTGGGGGGTGCGCTCCACGGGCGGCGGGCGCAGGCCGGAGGGGATCTCCACGGTGCTGGCGGAGTGCTTGAGCGCCTTGATGAGCAGCTCGGAGGCGAACTCCATGCCGCTGGCACGGATGCCCCAGGTATCGTAGGCGGTCTTTTTCAGGCAGCGGAAGCCGGAATTGCAATCGCTGAGGCGGCCTTTGAAGAGCAGGTTGATGAGGGTGGTGAGCACGGGCGTGCCCAGATGGCGGTGCAGGGGCGGCATGGCACCGGGCTCGATTTTCCCCTTCATGCGTGAGGCGATACCCATGTCTGCATCCGCCGCTGAGGTGGTGCGGTAAAGCTCCAGGGCGTGCTCATAGCAATAGGTGCCATCGGCATCGGCAAACATGACGTAGCGGCCCGCTGCTGCCTCAATGCCGCCCCGCAGGGCCGCCCCGTAGCCGCGCTGTGGCACGGGCACGACGCGCGCGCCGTGCTCCGCCGCGATCTCACGGGAGCCATCGTTGCTGCCATTGTCTGCCACGACGATCTCGTAGCGCAGGGTCGGATCAGCCCCCAGGGAACGCCGCACGGCGTCGATGCACAGGGCGATGGTGCGGCTTTCGTTGAGGCAGGGGAAGACAAACGTGAGGTCCATGGATCGGGAGAGGCGGACTAGGGGCGTGGGCAGGATGGACGCGCGGCAGACCTTAGCTGGCAAGCAACGCTTTCGCTGCCTGCTCGATCGCTGGCAGCAAGCTGTCTGGTAACTCGGTGAGCAGGGGCAGCACGGGGCCGGTCTGGGCGATGCCCGCCAGGGCCACGGCGTGATGCAGCACCAGGATGGGGCTATGGGCATTCCGCAGATCCTCCAGCGGGCGGAAGATCGTGCGAATCTCTTCCGCACGGGCGATATCGCCCGACTGGATGGCGGCGAGCATGGCGGTGCTGAGGTCGGGGCGGATGCAGACGCAGCCGGCGGTGAAACCAGTGATGCCAAAATCACGCAGATGGATGATGGCTGGCTGCTCGCCGATGCCGGAGACGATGAGGTCTGTGGTCACCAGCGAGGTGAGCTTGCTCAGGTAGGGATCCTGGGCCGGGTCGTCCTTCACCACGGCGTATTTGATCCAGGAAATAAGGCCGTCATTGACCAGGCTGGCGGCCAGCTCTGGGGTGATGTAGCCCTCGTCCTTGATATAGAGCACGGCTTTGATGCCGGATTTTTCGACAAAATGGCGGATGGCGGTGGCCACGCCCGCAGGCTTGGCGGGGAAGAGCGTCGGCAGCAGCATCGCCGTGGGATATTCGTGATCGCGCAGGATGGCGGCCTGGTCCATGGCGGTGCCGTACATGGGGCCCACGCTGGGGACGATCCACATATCCTCCGGGGAGATTTCCCGCAGCATGGTCAGCAGCGCGGTGTATTCAGAGATGGCGATGTGGTAGAGGTTGGCATTGCCGCCATAAAGCAGCGTGCGGATGCCCCCGGCGTGCATGTGCCTGACCAGCTTCTCATTTTCCTCGCGGCTCAGGCTGAGGTCAGCATTGCGGCAGAGCGGCGGGACGGCGATGACGGAGCTGCGGAGATCGGCGGGAGCTTGGACGGGCGTGGTCTTCATGCGGCCCGCAGTGAAAGGGAGGGCCGGGCTTTGAGCAAACACTAAATCCTCGGACGCTCTTCTGCGTCTGTCCTGGCGGTCTCCACGGCCTACGGGCGGGCGCTGCGGGCGGCCCTGGCTTTTTCCGCCTCGGCACGGTGGCGGTCGTAGGCCTCAATGATGCGCTGCACGACGGGCAGGCGGACGACGTCCTTGCTGAGGAAGCTGACGAAACGCACGCCGGACACGTCCTGGAGGACCTCCACCGCCTCCCGCAGGCCAGACCGTACATGGCGGCGTAGGTCCACCTGGGAGGGGTCGCCCGTGATGACGCAACGGGCTCCATCCCCCAGGCGGGTGAGGAACATGAGCATCTGCTCCGTGGTGGTGTTCTGGGCTTCATCTAGGATGATGAAGGCGTTCTTCAGCGTGCGCCCGCGCATGTAGGCCAGGGGGGCGATTTCGACGGCACCGCGCTCGATCATGCGCTCGGCCTCGTCTGGGTCTAGCATTTCAAAGAGTGCATCGTAGAGCGGGCGGAGGTAGGGAAAGATCTTTTCCTTCAGGTCGCCGGGCAAGAAGCCGAGCGCCTCCCCGGCCTCTACCGCCGGGCGTGTGAGCACGAGGCGCTGCACCTGTTTTTCCCGCAGAAGATGCAGCCCCTGGGCCATGGCTAGGTAGGTCTTTCCGGTGCCAGCGGGGCCGATGCCAAAGACGACCTCATGGTCCCGCATGGCCTGCACATAGCCGATCTGGCCGCGCGTCTTGGCCAGCACGGGTGGTTTTTTGGTGGAGGTGGTCAGCTTCAGCGCGTGGATCAGCCCGGCGGGCTCATCACCGATCTCCGCCATCACGCTTTCCGCCACCAGGCGGATCATGGCCGGGGTGATGTCACCGCCATTGCGGCGCACTTTTTCTAGCTGGATGAAAACCTCCCGCGTGGCGGAGACGGCGGTTTCCGGCCCCTCGATGCGCACCCAGCTATCGCGGGAGGTCACCTGCGCGCCGCAGAGGTCCGCGATGACACGCAGCCCGGCTAGGTCATGGCCGAGCAGCTTTTGGAGGAACTGCGGAGTTTCGTAGGTGAGGGTCTCAATCATGGCAGGGGCAGGGAAATGACAGGCCCGCAGGTCTGTGGAGGTGAAGTAGGCGCGTGTTCGTGCGCCGGGCAAGCGGGTGGATGGTGCTGGGAAACGACGGCCAGCCTACGCAGGGAGGCAGTTTGCTTGGTTCAAACCTTCGCCGCAGGCTTCCAGC
>JAIWOJ010000441.1 GCA_020216965.1 Prosthecobacter sp. | reverse complement strand
ACGAAGGCATTTTTGCCCTCCTTGGCCTCCTCACTCATATAATAGAGCAGGGTAGCATTGCCGGCGAGGTCGAGCAGGCCCATCTGGCCGTCGCAGTCTGCATTCAGGGCAGCTTTCAGGCAGCGGAGAGCCAGCGGGCTGTGCTGGAGCATTTCGCGGCACCATTTCAGGGTTTCCTCCTCCAGCTTTTCCAACGGGACCACGGTGTTCACCAGCCCCATCTCCAGCGCCTGTTGGGCATCGTACTGGCGGCAGAGGTACCAGATTTCGCGCGCTTTTTTCTGGCCGACGATGTGGGCGAGGTAGCTGGAGCCAAGGCCGCCGTCGAAACTACCGACCTTGGGGCCTGTTTGGCCGAAGCGGGCGTTGTCGGCAGCGATGGTGAGATCACACACGACATGCAAGACGTGTCCGCCGCCAATGGCGTAGCCGGCAACCATAGCAACGACGGGCTTGGGCAGGGTGCGGATCTTGCGCTGGACGTCGAGGATGTTGAGACGGGGCACACCATCATCACCGACGTAGCCAGCATCGCCGCGCACCTTTTGATCACCGCCTGAGCAGAAGGCCAGCGGCCCCTCGCCACAGAGGATGATGACGCCGACGTCGGGGTCTTCATGCAGGATTTCTAGGGCGATGAGCATCTCCTTCACCGTCTGGGGCCGGAAAGCATTGCGCACTTCGGGCCGGTTGATGGTGAGCTTGCCGATGCCGTCTTCGGTTTTTTCGAGCTTGATGTCTTGGAAGGTCTGGATCGTGGTCCACATGGTCGCTGCGCTCCGAGTTGAGGTTCGCGGGGGGTGAGCTTTCAGAGGGGCTTACGCCTGAAAGCTGGTGTAGCGCTGCAATTCTGCGAGGCGGCTAGCCACATCGGCCTTGGTGACTTTTTGCAGCCTGTGGGTGCTGAAGGCCTCGCAGGTGTAGCTGGCGGTGACGCTGCCGTGGACCACGGCTTGGCGCAGATCCTCGAAGGTGGGCTTGGTTTTGCCCTGGCTGCTGAGCCAGCCTGCCATGCCGCCCAGGAAGCTGTCCCCGGCACCGGTGGGGTCAAAGACGGAGTCCAGGGGGTAAGCGGAGCAGGAGAAGAAAGCGTCCGGGGTTTCGCCGAAGAGGTAGCTGCCGTGCTCGCCACGCTTGACGACGACGTAGCGGGGGCCTTTGGCTTGGAGCCTGCGGCCAGCTTCGACGAGGTTGGTGGTGCGGGCGAATTCCTTGGCCTCGCCGTCGTTGATGACGAGGAGGTCGATCTTTTTCAGCACGTCATGCAGGCGCTCATTGGCGATGCTGATCCAGAGATCCATGGTGTCAGCCACGACGAAGTCGGCACCCTGGCACTGCTCCAGGGTCTGGAGCTGGTTGTCCGGGCTCATGTTGGCGAGCACGGCGATCTTGGCACCGGCGGCGGCGGCGGGGACTTTGGGAGCCCAGCTTTCGAGAACATTGATGCCGACGGAGTGGGTGGTGCGGCTGTTCATGTCCTCATGGTATTCACCCGTCCAGGTGAAGGAGGCTCCGCTGCTGCGCTCAAGTCCTTCGAGGGTGATGCCTTTGCTGCCCAGCAGGTTCAGGTGCGCCTCTGGGAAATCATGACCGATGATGCCGACAAGGTGCACCGGCTGGGTGAAGATGCTCGCGGCCAGGGCGGCGTAGGCAGCTGAGCCACCGAGGAGATTGTCCTGGGAGTCTTGCGGGGTTTTGACATTGTCCAGGGCGACGGTTCCAGCGATGACGACAGACATGATTGAAGGGGCTTTGGCTTAAGGTTTGGAGATGTGAAGGAAGGATTCCCTGCTTGCCTCCAGTGGCGATCATGGAGGATGATTCCCGCTGGAGGGCGCGGAGTATCCGTGGTCGCTCCTGTGTGTCAATCGCTCATCCCTACCCATCTCTATGCGCTTCACCATCGTGCTCTTCTTCATCGCGCTGCTGCCGGTGATGATGCTGGCGCATTGGTGGGAGTTTGAGGAAAAGCAGCAGCCTCTGCTGCTTGCGCGCGTGGAGGGCATCCTCAAAAAGGCAGGGATCCAGGATGCGCGAGCGGAGCTGCGTTATTTGGATTTAGCGATCTCTGGCCACGCTCCCGATGAGGCCGCCGTGCAGACGGTGCTGCGGGAGATTGAGCGCATCGGCCCCATGCGCCTGCGCAGCAGCCGTCTGGGCATCCCAGCGCGGCTTAAGGCGCGGCTCAGGGAAGAAGACGCCACCTTAGAAATCGAAGGCTGGTTACCTGACCAGGGTGCTGTGGATTCATTGCTCTCCCTGCTCAGACAGACGCGGCCTGACTTGCGATTGGAGGCCCGGAAGCTGCGCACCTCCCCCCTCGTGCACATGCCGGAGGGGGAAAAGCTCCCTTTTCACGTAGGCAGCCTGATGCTGAGCCCCATCCTGGCACCGCTGCGTGTGCCTTCCTCGTTGGAGATTGCTCGCTCAGGAGATCAACTCGTGGCGCGCGGCCTAGTGCCTGACGATGGCCTCCGCGCAGGCATTCTTGAGGCTCTCCGGGCGGGTCCACACGGCCTGACGGTGGATGCCACCGCTCTGCGGGTGAGCACCCATGCTCTGGCTGCCCCCTTCACCGAACCCGCCACTTTGCTCCCGCTGCTGCGCAGTTTTTTCAGCACCCCATCCCCTGGCAGCCTACGCTTTTCTGCGGATGACAATCCCGTGCTGACGGCTGAGGCCACGCGCACGCTAGAAAGTCAGTGGCTCACTCTTTTGCGCCCTCTGACCCATGGCCGCCGGGCTGAGCTACATCTCGACTATTATCCATCCCTCCACCACTTTCCGGGGCGTCGTCTGCACACGGTTCTGCCACCAGCCGTGCAGCAAGCTGTCACAGATGCCCTGGCGGATCCTTTTGTACGATTTTCCCCCGGCAAATCCACGCTCGCGCGCGAGGAGGAGGCGCGCCTCGCCAGCCTAGTGCCAGCGCTCCTCAGCGCAGGGCCAGGGCTGCGGTTGATCGTGGGAGGGCACCCTGATCCCAACGGCACACCTGAGGCAGAGGCCCGGCTCGCCATGGCCCGTGCCGAGCAGGTGGTCTCTTTTTTGATCGAGCAAGGCACGCCTGCGGTGGAAATCACCCCTCTCGCGTTTGATCCTGTGCCTCCTGGCGGGAAACATGCGCCTGCTGTCACCTCCAGCGTCGAAATCCTCATTGAATGATCTGCCAACAACCTCTGCGATGAAGCTCGAGTTACCCCCACTGGATTCCGAGCCGATTCTCTATTTCTTGCTCCATAGCGGCGTG
>JAIWOJ010000440.1 GCA_020216965.1 Prosthecobacter sp. | reverse complement strand
GCCGCGCTTGGGCTTGGGATAGGGCGCGCCCTTGGCCTTGGGCAGCGCGCCGCCGTCATCAGCGTCCAGGCCCGCCAGCTTCTTCAGCTCGCGGATTTGGTCGCGCAGCAGCGCGGCACGCTCAAATTCGAGCTTGGCTGCGGCTTCCGCCATCTCGCCCTCCAGCTCTCGGATGACGTCGGTGACGACAACGTCACCCCCGCCGCCCTCACGCAACACGCCTTCCTCGACCTCCTTAGCCTTGCCCAGGATTTGCAGGCTTTCCTGCACGGCGCGCTTCACCGTCTGCGGCGTGATGCCATGTTTGGCGTTGTAGGCTTCCTGAACCTCACGTCGATGGCGGCTGATGCTCAGCAGGGCGCGGATGCTTTGCGTCTCGATGTCGGCGAAAAGCACGACCTCGCCCGCGACATGGCGCGCGGCACGGCCAGCGGTCTGAATCAGCGAGGTCTCGCTGCGGAGGAAGCCCTCCTTGTCTGCGTCCAGGATGCACACCAGGCTCACCTCGGGAAGGTCCAGCCCCTCACGCAGCAGGTTGATGCCCACCAGCACATCGCAGTCGCCCTTGCGCAGGCTGCGCAGGATCTCCACGCGCTCGATGGCGTCGATGTCGCTGTGCAGGTAGCGCACCTTCATGTCGAGATTGCGCAGGTAGTCGGTGAGGTCCTCGGCGGTGCGCTTGGTCAACGTGGTGACGAGCACGCGCTCGCCTTTTTCGATGCGCTGGCGGCATAGCTCGATGGTTTCATCGATCTGGCCTTTCAGTGGCTTCATGGTGATGATGGGGTCCAGCAGGCCGGTGGGGCGGATGATCTGCTCCACGATGAGGTGCCTGCCCTTCGTGGTGACATCGAACTTCTCCACTGGCTGCGCGCTGCCGCTGGTGCGCACGCTCAGGCCCGGCAGCGCGGCGGGCGTGGTTTCCTCCTGGCCGATGCGCTCACGCTGATGCGGGATGTAGGTCGTGTTCCCCACGACGCTGTTTTCCATCTCAAAACGCGCAGGCGTGGCGCTGACATAGACCAACTGGCCCACCTTGCCCATGAACTCGTCAAACTTCAGCGGGCGGTTGTCCAGCGCGCTGGGCAGGCGGAAGCCATGCTCCACGAGCACGGTTTTGCGCGAGCGGTCGCCCTCATACATGCCGCCGATCTGCGGGATGGTGGCGTGGCTTTCATCAATGAACACCAGCGGCGGCTCGCGGAAGAAATCCAGCAGCGTGCCCGGCGTGGCACCTGGCTGGCGACCGGTGAGATGGCGGCTGTAGTTTTCTATGCCCTGACAGAAGCCCATCTCCTGCATCATCTCGATGTCGTGCTCCGTCCTCATGCGCAGGCGCTGGGCTTCCAGCAGCTTGCCTTCCTTTTCAAACCAAGCCACGCGCTCCGTCATCTCCTCCCGGATATGTACGATGGCTTTTCTTAGCTTATCCCCAGGCGTGACGAACTGCTTCGCGGGGAAAATCGTGTAGCTGGGCAGCTTCAGCGTGACCGTGCCGGTCAGCACGTCCACGGCGCTGATGCGGTCGATCTCATCGCCGAAGAACTCGATGCGGATCGCCTCGCTGTCGAGGTAGGCGGGCACCACCTCCACCACGTCTCCCCGCGCGCGGAAGGTGCCGCGCTTCAGCTGGATGTCATTGCGCTCGTAAAGCATGTTCACCAGCGAGGTGAGCAGCGCCTCGCGCGTCATCTCCTGCCCCACATGCAGCGGCACCATCATACCTTCATAATCCTCCGGCGAGCCCAAGCCGTAAATACAGCTCACAGAGGCCACGACGATCGTATCCGGCCGCGTCAGCAGCGCGCCCATGCTGGAGAGGCGCAGGCGCTCAATCTCATCGTTCACGTTTGAATCCTTCTCAATGTAAGTGTCCGTGCGCGGGATGTAAGCCTCGGGCTGGTAGTAGTCGAAGTAGCTGACGAAGTACTCGACGGCATTGTCCGGGAAGAAGTTTTTGAACTCCGAGTAAAGCTGCGCCGCTAGGGTCTTGTTGTGGCTGAAGATCAGCGAGGGCTTGCCCACCTCAGCGATGATGTTCGCCATCGTGAAGGTCTTTCCGGAGCCGGTCACGCCCAGCAACGTCTGATGCCGGTTTCCTGCCCGCAGGGACTTCACCAACTTAGCAATAGCCTGCGCCTGGTCGCCACGCGGGTGGAATTCGGGATTGAGGCGGAAGGGGGTCATCACTGGGTGACGATCATTATGGATCGAATGCCTACAAGTTGTCTGGCTTCTCGGCCTCACAGTTCCAGCACATCTCAAATCCTGCCGGATTGCTTTCACCACACTTTGCGCAGATCCATTCGGCGGTCTGGGCAGCTTCTTCGGGGTAGTGATGTGGCTTTAGCAGCTCAATGGCCTCCTCATAGCGGCTGTCATCGACGATGCAGAGCGTGGGCTGAAAAAGCGGTGAGATGACATTCAGCGTCTGCGCCCCGGCCTCATTTTGGATGAAGCAGACGATGCCCGCCTCATCGAGCACCGACTTGTAGAAGCCGATGCGACTGGAATCCATGCTGGTGTAAAGCTCCTTCATGCGGGTCAAACCTCAAACTCATCCGCAGGATCAAAGGGCGGCATCGGGATGTTGATGATCTTTAGCTTGCCAACGGCACGATGAACGCAGCCTGGCCGAATCATGACGCTGGTCATAGGCTTGAGCGGGATGATTTGCCCATCTGCCTCAAGGTGACCTTCCCCCTCCAGCACGATGTAGATTTCGGTCATCTTTTGATGGTAGTGCGCCTTGCTATCGGCGTGGATCTCGGTGAGGTGAACGGTGGCGAGTGTGTTCCAGGGCTCTTTGAAAGCACGCCTTGCCTGCCCACAAGGACAAGGCGTGGGCGGGATTTCATCAAGTTGGGCGACGGAGAAACGAGGCTCAGGCATGGTGTGGAAGTGCGAAGGGATGGCTGGATTTCTGAAATGTCTGTCTGGAGCGATGCCAAGGGCTGCAATAAGCGGCTATTGATGAGGGTATTCAACGCTCCAGTCATGAAAATGCTGCCCCTCACTGCCCTACTTGTAACTAGCCTCATCCGCGCTGCCGACCTGCCGCCGGATCAAGGGCTGGAAATTCCTGAGTCCGGCAAAAGACCTGCCGTGGTCAGCGCTAAGATCGCCCAGAACCTGCCCAAGCATGACCTGCCGGAAGGCTACACACTGGAGCTCGCCGCTGCTGCTCCGCTAGTCACACATCCAATCATGGGCTGCCTGGATGACCGTGGCCGCCTCTTTGTCGGCGATGCCGTG
>JAIWOJ010000439.1 GCA_020216965.1 Prosthecobacter sp. | reverse complement strand
GCGTCCTCTAGCGGGCCTTTGAGACCGCGGGTGGAGACCATGCGGATGCCTTCCACGGCGACGAAGTCAGGGATGGTCTTGCCGCCGAGCTCCTTGGCGAGCACGCCGGGGAGCTGCTTGTTTTTCAGGAAGGCATTCAGGATGGGCGCGGCCTCGCCAGTGGACTTGGCGGTAGCGAAAAACTCGATGGCACGCTTGGCGGCGAGCTGGGGGCCGACATCGGTCAATCCCTGCACGGCGAGCGGGCGGAGTTCGGCTCGTTCTTGGAAGACCTTGTCAAAAAAGTCACGTGACTTGACGCCGCCGAGGCGGGCCAGGCCCTGCACGGCTCCATCACGCACACCGGGGGCGGTTTCAGGCGCGGTGAGGATGGCTTCGAGCTTCGGACGAGCGGCCTCGACCTTCCAGGCTCCAGCGAGGATGCAGGCGCGGTGGACGAGTTCTGCCTTGGGGCTGGTGAGCCATGCCTGCACAAAGGCATCTGCACCTTCGGGCTTCACGTTGCGTGTGGTTCCGGCCTTCACGAGGGCATCCATGAGACCGATGACCTGGGCGCTCATGGCGGGGTCATTCACGAGCTGGCTCATTTCGAGAGCCTGCGCTGCATCGGCAGCATCTCCAGCCATGGCGAGCACGGCGGCGGCATCCTCTGCGGTCAGTTTTCCGGCTTTCAAAGAGACCAAAAGCGGCTTCAGAGCCTCACTGCGGCCCGTGGCCTTCATGGCATAGACAAGGTGCTTGGGGCTGTCATTGAGCTTGAGGTCGCCTTTCAGCACGAGGGGCAGCCACACGTCTGTCTGCTCGCGGGCGATCAGCTCTAGCAGGAAGTCCAAAGATTCGTCCATGGGCTTATCGAGCGCACGCAGGGCGATCTCAAAAGCAGCGGGTTTGCGCACCTCCATGAGCGCACCCATGGCCCACAGGCGGACCTGAGCGCTGTCATCAGCGATGCCTTTGGCTAGCACCTCCATGGCATCTGGCAGCTCGCGCCAGCGGTGGGTGAGGATGCGGTAGGCCGCAGAGCGGACGCGCTCGTCTGGGCTGGCGGCAAGCTCGCGCCAGAGCTTGGCGGAGAATTTATTCACACCTTCGCGCGCCCAGGCAGCTTCGAGGAGGTGGTGCCAGTAGTCTGGGTGTGCTTTGTCGAGTCCATCGACCCAGGTTTTCAACGCAGGCAGCACCTGCTCAGCACCCCGGGAGCGCAGCTCTTGCTTGGCAAAGTGGCGCGTCCATTTGCGGTCTGCCTTCAGCATGTCCAATAGCTCAGGCACCGGCGCACCGACGATCTTTGGCATCTCGCTCAGCGGGCGGCCTTTAGCGGTGAGTCGCCAGATGCGGCCATGCACCTGGTCGCGGCGTGGATCGCGGAAATCCACCTCGCCATGCTGGATGATGGGGTTGTACCAATCGGCAATATAAAGCGCGCCATCCGGGCCGATGCGGATGTCGATCGGGCGAAAGGCGCGGTGGTTGGAGGCGAGCACATCCGGTTCCTGCTTGGCGATGTAGCTGCTGCCGTTCGGCGTCACACGAAAGCGGTTGGTGCGGTTGCCACGGAAGTCATTCGTGACCCAGGTGCCCTGCCAGTCTTCCGGCCAATGTGGGTCGTCGATGTATTCCAGGCCGCATTGCTTCGGCTGGCCGGGGCTCAGGCCGCTGAGCGTGCGCTTGGCCCCCGGCGAGGTTTTGAAAACGCTGCCGAGGAAGATGAAGTTCAGCCCCTCACCGCCCGCGCCATCGGTGGCGAAGGACTGGCCCCAGCGATCAAATTCATAGCCCCAGGGGTTGATGAGGCCTTTGCTCACAATCTCCAGCCGCCGCGTCTCCGGGCGGAACTCCCACACGCCACCCCCCATGAGACGGCGAACGCCATGCGGTGTCTCGACATGGCTGTGGATGTAGATGGACTGCAAAAAGGAAAGCAAGCCCTCCGGGGTGTGGCGCATGGTGTGCAGTAGGTGGTGCGTGTCCTCCGTGCCAAAGCCGCTGAGCACGATGGTGCGTTCGTCGGCCTTGAGGTCGCCATTGGTGTCCTTGAGGAACAGCACCTCCGTGGAGTTTGCCACATAGGCACCTCCATCACCGGGAATCACCGCCGTAGGGATGAAGAGGTTCTCCGCAAAGACGGTCGATTTGTCTGCCTTGCCGTCTTTGTCCGTGTCTTCCAGCACGACGACTTGGTCCTTCGTGCCATCACCCGGCTTGATCTGTGGATAGGTCGTGCTGCTGACGACCCACAGGCGGCCCTGTGCATCCCAGTTCATCTGCACGGGCTTGGCGATCATCGGCTCCTGTGCCCAGAGGTTGATCTCGATGCCCTCTGGCACCACAAAGCCTGCCTTTTGCACCTCAGGGTTCGGGTCAGGCACTTCCGCCGCCGATTTCGGCTGGGAGGCAAGTGCTGTGGAGGCCAGGAAAGGCAGGGCAAAAAGGACGCGTGAGGTCATAAAATGGCGGGGTGGGATTGTACGCCGTGTCGAAGCTGGTTTGGCAAGAAGTTCCTGCCTCGGTAGATCAGGAAGAAGTGGCGCACTGGGCGCGTTTGATGCAGACCTTTGCCACCCATGAAGCTACCATCCCTGCGCCTAGCCGCCCTCTTTTTGCTCGCCACTTATCTCGCCCCAGGCGTCACCGCTGCTGAGTTCACCGTGGAAAAAACGCCCACAGGGGGTGCCATCGTGAAGCTGGATGGCGAATTTCTCACCGAACTGGTCGTGGACCAGGCAAACAAGACCTATCTGTGGCCTGTGATTGGCACCAGTGGTGTCACCATGACGCGGGCTTATCCCATGAAAAAAGTAGATGGGGAGCAGCATGACCACCCGCACCATCGTGGGCTCTGTTTCGGCCACGAAAACATCGCTGGCTATGACACCTGGGCAGAGCGCTCTACCTTTGGCGAAAGTGCAAAGACGGCTGAGCGCGTGAAGCATCTGGGCGCGATCAAACTGCGCGAGATCACCGAGATGAAAGGCGGCGAAAAAGCCATCATCGTCACACGTTCAGACTATGTGGATGCGGAGGGCAAAAAGCTCCACGAAGAGCTGCGCAAGTACACCTTTGCTACCCGTGGGGCGCACCGCTTGATCGATGTGGACATCGACCTCATCGCCAGCGAGGGCGACATCCTCGTGGATGACAAAAAGGACGCCGGCCTCAGCATCCGTGTGCCCAGCGAGATGGCCGTGGACCGTGGCAAGGAGGGCGGCAAGGGCACCGGCAAGATCATCAATAGCGAAGGCCAGACAGACGAGGAG
>JAIWOJ010000438.1 GCA_020216965.1 Prosthecobacter sp. | reverse complement strand
GGGCGGAGAGCGAAGGCCGAGTCTATCAGAGATGCTGGCGCAGCAGGTTCCGACAAATCACACGACACATAGGAGGCGCTTGCCGAATCGCTCTGAAGTCCGTGCCTGATTACAGCCGCACCGCACTCTTCCAAACCCTGTGCGATGGCGGCACCGATGCCCTGAGATGAGCCGGTGACGAGGGCAGAATGCCCCTCAAGAGAGAATGCTTTCATCGGGGAGCTTGAGGTATTTCAGCGTGTTGGTGCAGGCGATGCGATTCACCACCTTGTCACCGGCCGCTTTTAGGGCGGTGACCTCCTTTTCATAGGTGCTGATGAGTTTGACCACCTTGCCGCTGATGGCGGCGGCATAGCTGTAAAAGGGAGAATCGCTGCCCCACATGAATTTGTCAGGATAAGCGGCGGCCAGGTCTGCGATGACACGCGCTGGATCGCTGTAATCAGAATCAAAGCGGCGCTCGCGAGGTGCGATGTAGGCCAGATCATCCACTGCGCCAACGCAGTGGATGCAATGCGCGGAGTTGTCGAACCAGGCGTTTGGCAGGGCTTGGATGCGGTCGAGGCATTCTTTGTCGAATCGGCAGGAATGCGCTGCACAGAAGCGAATGTCGGGATTGGCTTCGGCGATGTCGAGGATGTCGTGGGCCTGCGCCCAGAGATCATCTTTGGCGACGCTGCTGTGGATCAGGAAGGGGACGTCCCACTCACGGGCAATGTCGAGGAAGACCCTGCCTTCGTGGGCGAGACGCTTGATGTCACTCTGAATGATGGTGCTCTGGATCTTGATGCCGTGGAAGCGGTATTCCTGGCGTAGCTTGATGAGCTCGGCCGCCTGCGCGTCGGTGCAGCGCATGGGATCCACCATCACGAAGGGCAGGATGCGCCTGCCTTCTTCAGGAAAAAGCTTCTGGCACTCCTCCAGCAGACGACGGTTTTCAAAGGCATAAGGCACGGTTTCGAGGCCGTTTGCACCAAAGCCAATGGCACCTGAGCGGAACTTCGTCACATCCATGGCGGCGTAGCTGACGAAAGGAAAGGCAATCCAGTGCGTGATGCCGAGCGAGCCGCCCTCCTGTGTCATGTCCACCAGCTGCTGCGCATAAGGGAAGTCACCGTGCAGGTAAAAGAGCAGGTCGGCACCAAGGTGGTTGTGGCAGTCGATGAGCATCGCAGGATGAGTTCAGGGTTTTCTGACGGCCACGGCCTCGATTTCAAAGCGGAGGCTCGGTGGCAGGCAGTTGGTGATCGTGGTGCGGGCAGGTTTCGGGTCCTGGAAGTACTCGCGGTAGAGCTGGTTGTAGAGCGGCACATCCTCTGCATCGCGGACGTAGTTCCGAGTCTGCACGACATGGGCGAGGTCACTTCCAGCCGATTCGAGGACCTTGCGGAGGTTTTCGACGCTGCGGCGGAACTCGCCTTCAAAGCTGTCACTGATGATGTTGCCCTTGGCATCCACGCTGGCCTGGCCGGAAACAAAAATCAGATCGCCCACAACCACGCTCGGGCTGAATGGCAGGTGCGAAGTGGGTGTGTCAGGATCGCAGGGGTAGGAGACGAGCGGGTGGTTCATGAATCGAGCGGGTAGATGGGGCGGCGGAGATGCTTGTAGGGGAAGGTCTTGAGGTTGCTGCTGCATGGTCCAGGCGTATCCACCCAGAGCATGCGGGCTGCGATGGGATCGTAAGCCCGGCGATGGGCAACCGCCGCCTTCACACAGATCACCGACAGTTGAGTGGGCTCAATGCCCTGGCTGCGCCACTGGCCAAGATCGAAGGGCGGTGTCTTGATGCTGGTGAGCAGGAGGGTGATGTAGCCGCACTCGCCAGTGTGCGGGGTGTCCGCGTTCTGGCGAACGCGCCTACGCACGACGGCGCATCTGCCCATGTCGAAGGTGTCGCCGCACATGCTGGCGAGGTGGCTGTTTTTGTCTTCGAGCTCAAAACGGCCATCTTTGAGGCTCACAACCTCCACTTCGAGTTCGACCGGCCCTGGATCGAGTCGGCTGCCTTTGCCACCGATGCTCAAAATGACTCGCGAGCCTACACCCGCAGCCTCGGCAGCTTTCACGGCGGCTGGATCGGCGATGCAAACCGCACTGTTGCTGATTTCATGTTCCACCAGGGCCCGCAACAGTCCTGTGCCATCTCCAGGGGCTCCGCCTCCGATGTTGTCGGAGGGCTCGACGAGCACCGTCAATCCGCTTGAGCCGACATTCACCTGCTGCATGACCTCGGTAAGAGGAGGATCGATGACATTGCCCAGTTCGCGCAATTCGTAGGTCTTGCTGGCAAGTGATTGCAGGCATTCATCCATCGCCAGATCATCCGTACCGGTGACGAGCAGGCTGACGCCGGTGAATTGGGTGTCAGCGAAAGCAAATCCTCCGATGATGCTGACGGACCAGATGCCTGGGCGCGACTCCATTTCACGTGCCATGCGTTCCAGCGTCTTCATCGGATCGTTGGAGGTGGCGGTGCCAGTCGGCGGCCAGACGATGGAGCTGATGTGAACCTTTTGGTGAGGCCGCTCCTGTGTGGCAAGGCAGCGCTGGAGCAGGCGGGCGGAGACGCAGGCAGCTTCGCGTGCATCCGTGTGAGGATTTTCACGGTAGCCGACGAGGCAGTCACTCAACGCCGCCATGCTTGGAGTGAAATTGGCGTGCAGATCGAAAACACCAAAAAGCGGTACTTGGGCTAGTGCTGGGATGGCACGGACACGCTGAAGAAGCTCGCCCTCCACATCCTGGATGCCTTGGGAGGTCATGGCTCCATGCAGCACGAAGTAAAACGCATCAAGTGGCTGACTGAGGTGAGGTTCCGCCTGGGCCAGAAAGTCCGTCCAGAAGCGCTCGATGACCTCATCCTCCACGGTGGCGCTGGGCTGAGCGCGATAATCCACGGCCGGCAGCACCTCCCAGCCGTATTCGCGGCCAAGCTGAAGCACGCCACCCAGAGGTGAGCTGTCGCCTTCGCTGCGCAGCAGCTCAGCACCGCGGGTGATTTGGAAGTCCCGCAGGCCGGTCGTGCCTTCGAGAAAGGTATGGGTCTCGTGAAACAGGCCGGCGATGAGGACGCGCTTTTTCATGGTCGGTCAGGCGGCTTTCCACTCGGCGGCATGTCTGGCGAAAGCGGCTTCGGCTTTCGCCAGCGCCTCATCTATATCCTGCTGGCGGTGCGCGAGGCTGACAAACCAGAGCCCGCGCTCAATGGCGCGGACACCTTGTTCGAGGAGGCAGATGCGCAGATGAGCCCATCGCG
>JAIWOJ010000437.1 GCA_020216965.1 Prosthecobacter sp. | reverse complement strand
GAGAAGCGGCGGATGGCGATGACGGCAAAGACGCCAGTGCCGATGAGGGCGGCGATGTCAGCGCCCTTGGGCAGGAAGAGCCAGCCCATGGCGAGGAAGAGGCCGCCAAAGACATAGGTGATGGGGTCAGACAGGAAGGTGGCAGCCAGGCCCATGGTATCGTGCGTCGGGCGCTGGATGACGGCGACCTCACGGGTTTCATTGACGGCCTTGCCAGATTGGGCGGTTTTCCAGAGGTTCCAGAGCATGAGGCCCATGCCGATGAGGTAAAGGGAGCCGCCGATAATGCGGAAGCCCATCATGGGGCGGATGGCCGTGAGGGTCTCAATAAAGTTCGGATACGTCAGCGCGGTGCCTGCGGCGTTGGTGCTGTTTAACATGAGACCCTGCATGATGCCAGAGACCCACATGGCAGCGACGTAGATGAGGATGCCGATGAGGCTGAGCCAAAAGTGCATGTTTGCCAGCGAGGTGGAATGCAGCTTGGTGCCGTAGAGGCGGGGGGTGAGCCAGTAGAAGAGGCCAGCCGCCATGAGGCCATTCCAGCCAAGGGCACCACTGTGAACGTGACCGATGGTCCAGTCAGAGTAATGGGAGAGGGCGTTGACGGCCTTGATGGAGAGCAGCGGCCCCTCAAAGGTGGACATGCCATAGAAGGTGACGGCGGCGATGAAGAATTTCACCACAGGATCGGTGCGCAGCTTGTCCCAGGCACCGCGCAGGGTGAGCAGGCCATTGAGCATACCGCCCCAGCTCGGTGCCCAGAGCATGAGGGAGAAAAACATGCCCAGCATCTGCAGCCAATGCGGCAGGGCGGTATTCAGCAGATGGTGCGGACCAGCCCAGATGTAAATAAAGACGAGCGACCAGAAGTGGACGATGGACAGGCGGTAGGAATAGACGGGGCGCTCGACAGCCTTGGGCAGGAAGTAGTACATGATGCCCAGGATGGGAGTGGTGAGAAAGAAGGCGACGGCGTTGTGCCCATACCACCATTGGACGAGGGCGTTTTGCACGCCCGCAAAGACGGTGTAGCTGTGCGTCAGGCTGGTGGGGATGGAGAGGTGATTGACGATGTACAGCAGCGCGATGGTGATGATGGTGGAGATGTAAAACCACAGCGCCACATAGAGGGAGGGCTCATTGCGCCGCGCCAATGTCCAAAAGAAGTTCACCGAGAAGACCACCCAGATGAGGGCCACAGCCACGTTGATGGGCCAGATGAGCTCGGCGTATTCCTGACCACGGGTGAGGCCCAGGGGCAGGGTCACAGCCGCACTCAGGATAATGAGCTGCCAACCCCAGAAGTGGATTTTTGACAATAAATCCGAGGCCATGCGCGCCTTGCACAGCCGCTGGGTGGAATAGTAGATGCCGGCAAACATCATGTTGCCGACAAAGGCAAAGATGACCGCATTCGTATGCAGCGGGCGCAGGCGGCCAAAACTGAGGAAGGAGGCGACATTGAGCTCATGAAAATTGAGCTGAGCGGCCACGAAGACGCCCACCAGCATGCCGACGATGCCCCACAGGATGGAGGCCCACATGAACTGGCGGACGACTTGGTCGTCAAACTCGATGATCTGCTTGGTGGTGAGGGGAGGGCTGGCTGCGTTCATGATGCGTGGAGGAAATCAGTTCGGGACGTTTTGCCGGGGTGAGGAGGGTTGGTCGGCCTCCAGGGGCATGAGGGACATCTGCTCGATCGAGCGGCGCTGGCGCTGGCTGCGCTCAGCGAAGAAGAGGACGGCGAAGAGCACCGCAAAGGCGAGGCTCATGAAAATGGTGACGGCAAAGACTTCCATGTCGCCGCCAGTGAAGCCGCACCCACAGGCGGGTGCTCGCCGGGCTTTGCTGTAGGGTGCCCTTATCTTGTGGAGGGGCAAAGCAAGGAGAGCTCAGCAGGCTCAGCGTGGAGCCTGGGGCGAGGTCTGGACAGGGGCCGGTGCAGGGGTGGTGCCCGTGCCTGTGGAAGGCTGGGCAAGAGGAGCAGCGGCGGTGTTTTCCCCCGTGGCCGTGTCTATAGGATCCACCGGCATCTCTGCCGGGGGTGGGGTGGTGTGGGCGATGAGCTGGGTCACGGTGGCGAAGGCATAACCGCGCGCTTTGAGATCATCCAAAACCACGGGCATGGCGGCGATGGTGGTCTCGTGAATATCATGGCAGAGGATGATGCTGCCAGGGCGGACGCGGGAGAGGATGCGGTCATAGACCTTTTGGGCCTGCCGTGGCGTCTGCCAATCGAGCGGGTCCACGTCCCAGAGGATGGCTGGGTAGCCAAAGGATTTCTCAATGCGGAGGCGCTGGCTGGCCGTGGTAGCCCCGTAGGGCGGGCGGTAGAGGAGCGGAGCCACGCCGCAGGCTTTCACGATGGCATCGTGGGTGCGGCGGAGTTGGGATTCCACACTCTGGGGGCCGAGCTGGGTGAGCAGCGGGTGGGACCAGCTATGGTTGCCCACTTCATGCCCCTCCTGCACCATGCGGCGGACGATGGCAGGAAAGGCGCTGACATTGCGCCCGACCATGAAGAAGGTGGCCGTGAGGCCGCGCTCTTTGAGAATATCGAGCAGCTTGGGGGTGAGGACGGGATCTGGGCCGTCATCAAAGGTGAGGGCGATGATGGGCTGCTCTGTCTCGCACCGGGTATAGACGGACGTTCGGTTCTCTGGCAAGACACGCGGGAGGGCGGTGGTGTCTAGCGGCAAGGTCGGTTCGTCTTCCGCAGGCAAGGCGCGGCGCACTGAGACTTCGAGGGGATTGGGCGCTGGCATCTGGGCCTGCACGGCTGGGGCCAGAAGCAGGAGGTGGGCGAGGGCGCGAAGTCTCAGGGACATGGGCAGAAATAGTGCGGCACGATGAGGGAGGCGGCAACCGCTTGATCCTGATTTGCGGATGGATCAGACCGTTTGACGCCGAGATGCAGGGCGGTAGGGGGCGGTGAATGCCTCCGTAAAGTCGTAGCCTCCTTCAAAGTCGCGGATGCTATCGCCTTCGTTTTTGCCGAAGTAACCGGTCTCGATGAGGTTGTACACGATGTTGCCGATGTCTTCGCCACGCTCCAGCCCCCATTCTTGCAGCACGGTCAGGGCCATGGGGCCATATTCAGCCAGGGCGTGGAGGCGCACACCTTCCAGCACCTGCTGGCCGGTGACGTGCTGATCCTCCTGGCCGTCCCGGAAATGTTTCACGGCGACGTGCAAAGCATCGCGCACGAACTCATAGGCCAGCGGGTGGTAGCGCGGATCCTTGGAGACGGCCTGGGAG
>JAIWOJ010000436.1 GCA_020216965.1 Prosthecobacter sp. | reverse complement strand
AATCAACGTGGCGGACAGAGAGGGATTCGAACCCTCGGAACGTTTTACCGTTCACACGCTTTCCAGGCGTGCCCGATCGACCACTCTGGCATCTGTCCTTGACTGTTTTCATCACCGCCGGTCGGGGCAGTGGGATATGTATTGTGTCGCCTGCTCTACTCTCCCGCAAGTTGATTTTCAAAGCTCATGCTTTGCACCTCTGTGAAAACATGCCCTTTTCAGCCCGGATTCCGAGTTTGAAGGAGACAAGGAGGCCCCCGTTTCTGAACGCTGCGGAATCGAGGTTCACGGTGCATTAAAATGAAACCCGTGGGCATTCGATGGAATGGATGCCATCTCGCAAAAAGCCTAACTGCATGGCCCAGCGCCCCTTGACCCCTCCTCTCGGCGCGGCTACTAGCCTTTTTCGCAAAAACGCCGCCAGCCCATCCCGGATGCCCATCGAAAACACACGCAACTTCTCCATCATCGCGCACATCGACCACGGGAAGACCACGCTCTCTGACCGGCTGCTGGAATTTACCAAAACCATTTCTCAAAGAGAGCAACAGGATCAGCTCCTCGATGCGATGGACCTTGAACGTGAGCGCGGCATCACCATCAAGGCGCATCCCGTGTGCATGAACTACAAGGCCCGAAACGGCCAGATGTATAAGCTGAATCTCTTGGATACGCCCGGTCACGTCGATTTTAGCTATGAGGTCAGCCGCTCACTCGCCGCCTGCGAAGGTGCGCTGCTCCTGATTGACGCTTCTCAGGGAGTCGAGGCTCAGACGGTGGCAAATTTGAACCTCGCGCTGCAGCAAAATCTGCACGTCATCCCCGTCATCAACAAAGTCGATCTACCCAGTGCTGACATTGATAAATGCAAGCGTCAGCTTGAAGATATTTTACAACTCCCAGCCGACGAAGCCGTGGCCGCCAGCGCAAAAATGGGCATTGGCATCGAAGATATTTTGGAGGCCATCGTAGCCTACATTCCGCATCCGAAAGACCCCGGTGACGGCTACCTCCGTGCCTCGGTTTTTGATTCCGTCTTTGATGCCTATCGTGGCGTTGTGAGCTATGTCCGGGTCGTTAGCGGCACCATCGTGCGTGGGCAAAAAATCCGCATGATGTCCACCGGTCTGGATTATGAAATCAAGGATGTGGGCATCTTCCGCCCAAAGATGACCACCTGCGAAAAGCTGGAGCCCGGTGATGTCGGCTACCTGATCGCTAACGTGAAGTCCACCGCAGATGTCAAGATCGGCGACACGATCACGGAGAGCCGCAAACCCTCGCCGGAACCGCTTCCTGGTTTTAAGGAGATCCACCCACTGGTTTTTAGCGGCATCTACCCTGTCAGCACGGATGATTTCGAGGCGCTCAAGCTCGCCGTCGGCAAGCTGCAGATCAATGACGCCGCTTTCACTTTCCAGTCGGAGAGCTCTGCCGCGCTCGGCTTTGGTTTTCGCTGTGGTTTCCTCGGTTTGTTGCACATGGAAATCGTCCAGGAAAGGCTCCGCAGGGAGTTCAACATGGATGTGATTTCCACCTACCCATCCGTGATTTATGAGGTGCGGAAAACGAATGGTGAGGAACTCTTGGTCGATAACCCGACCTTCCTCCCCAGTGCCCAGGAAATAGATGAGATCCGCGAGCCGATGGTCAAGGTGAACATCATGATCCCGAACGAGTATATCGGCGATATGATGCAGCTCGTCATGGACAAGCGCGGTGTGGTGAACAATACCGAAACGCTCGATGACCGCCGCGTGCTGCTGCACACCGTCATGCCGCTGAATGAGATCCTCGTCGATTTCAACGACAAACTGAAGTCAATTACCCGTGGCTACGGCAGCATGGATTACGAGCACGCCGGATACCAGGCTGCGGAGCTGGTTAAAATGGATATCCTCATCGCTGGAGACCCTGTGGATGCCTTCTCGTGCATTGTGCATCGTAGCAAGGCAGAAAGCCGTGGCCGACAGCTTTGCCAAAAGCTCAAGGAAGTCATTCCTCAGCAGCTTTTCGTCGTGGCCATACAGGCTGCCATCGGCGGCAAAATCATCGCCCGCGAGAGCATCAGCGCGCTGCGTAAAGACGTAACTGCGAAATGCTACGGCGGTGACATTACTCGTAAACGCAAGCTACTGGAAAAACAGAAGGAGGGCAAAAAGAAGATGAAAGCCATTGGCAAGGTCAACATCCCCCAAGAAGCCTTCATTGAGGTGCTCAAGAATAACTGATAACCCATTTTTCTTTAGCTCAACCCTAGTTCGGAAGTGGCGGCAGATAGGCGTGACCAGATCACTGGAAAATGCGGAATCTGATCTCAGTCCAGCAGCCTGAGATTCACCCCCGCCTTTTCTACCATTTTGCCCGCTATCCGATCGAGACCTGGGGGCAATCGGGCTGATGATAAGTTCCAGGTCAGGATCCCCCACTCAAGACGCAGATACTCCATTGCAGCGGCAGCTAGGCTCGTTTGGAAGAAAATCGCAACACCAGCCCAAGCTGTCAGGAAATGGCCCGGCGAGGAACCCTGCTCACATGCGGTGCGATATCGCTCTAGCCAGCCCTGATAGCGCGCATGGCGTGTAGATTTCAGGAGCAGGTGACCGGCTATGGTACTGCGCCTGCATTCCTCCGCCTCTAGAGTCGTCGTAAAGGCAGCATCCACAGCTAAAACCGCCTCAAAATCTGACCGTTCAGCTGCCTGCCATGCGGCTAGAAAATGAGGCCCTAACTGTCGAGGTAGCTTTCCTTTGCAAAAACTTGACCAAGTTGAGCGAGCCACCGTGGTGTTTGCGGCTTCCAACCTCCCACAGTGGATGGGCGTGCCATTTCTGCGGATTCCCGAAAAGAGCCATTGAGCCCAATCCAGTGTGTATGGTTCACAGCTTTGGCCCCCCTGCGCCACTCTGGGGGTCGATTGGCTCAGCACTGCGTGCTGCCCAGCTACGCTCCCCGCTTTGGGCTGACGGGGCTTCGTTTCATCCAGTTTTTGCAGCAGATGGATCATCAGAATTCTGGTTTATGGACTTCCTGACCGCATGAATCAAACACTTGCTGTAGTAAGTGCGTTCTAAGAGCGATGCCCCCGGCTCTCCAAGAAATCATTGCGCTACTCCAGCATCTGCCAGAACACGAACGCAGGGAAGCGTTGATTGCCTATGCGGAAGCCGCGGACACGGTTTCACCCAAGCCGCAGATTGATTATTGTTATCAAGAAGTCAGGCGAGATAGCTTTTGGATCG
>JAIWOJ010000435.1 GCA_020216965.1 Prosthecobacter sp. | reverse complement strand
CCTCGCTGGGACGGCGGGTGCTGGCTTTCCTAGCGGGTTCCACGGTGGTCTTCATCCTAGGGCAGCTCGCGCACTGGCTGGCAGCGAATGCCGCCGTGAAAGCCTGGGGGCTCGAGTATGTGGTCTTTGCCCTCGGCCTGGGGCTGGTTTGGAGCCATCTGCTGCCTGTACCTGGGTGGCTGCGGGAGGCGGTGCGGACTGAGTTTTTTATCAAAGTGGGCATCGTGCTGCTGGGTGCCACCATCCTGCTGCAGGAGATGCTGAAGGCGGGCCTGCCCGGCCTGATCCAGGGCGCGCTGGTCATCCCCGTCGTGTGGTATGCCTGCTTCTTCATTGCCAAAAAACTGAAGGTGGATGATGAGTTCGGTGTGATGCTCTCCACCGCTGTCTCCATCTGTGGTGTCTCCGCCGCCATCGCGGCCTGTGGGGCCATCCAGGGCGACCGCAAGAAGCTCTCCTATGTGACCTCCATCGTGCTGCTCTGCGCCGTGCCGATGATGATCCTGATGCCGGTGGCCGTGCAAAAGCTGGGGCTCTCTGAGGCGGTCGGTGGCGCGTGGATGGGCGGCACGCTGGACACCAGCGGATCCGTCGCCGCTGCCACTGAGCAGGTCGGCAAGGAGGCCACCAAGGTTGGCGTGATTGTGAAGCTCTCCCAAAACGTGCTCATCGGCGTGGCAGCCTTTGTGCTTTCCATCTGGTGGACCATGCGCGGCGGCAAGGACGGTGCCGCCAGCCGCGAGCGCCCCTCCGCCGCCGTCATCTGGCAGCGCTTCCCCAAGTTCGTCATCGGCTTTGTCATCGCCTCCATCGTGTTTTCCTATTTTGTGCCCACTGCTGCCGCTGAGGCGGCGTCCAAGCCGCTCAAAGCTCTGCGGGAGGTCTGGTTTGCCGCCGCCTTTGTTTGCATCGGCCTGGAAACGCGGTTGGGCGAGCTTTTCAGCCTGGGCGGTGGCCGCCCTGCCCTCGCCTTCCTGGGAGGTCAGGTTTTCAATATCGCCTGGACCCTCGTGCTAGCGCTCTGGCTCTTTGGGAAATAAAGCACTGAACGTCATGCCGCCCCTCTTTCCACTCCTCGAACCTCGCCGAAAAAACCGTCGCCACTTCCTCACTGGCTCCCTGTCCCTGGCTGCTGCCGCACTGGGCTGTGAGCGCACCTGGGGCGCGGTCACGGCATCGCCCAAGTTTGCCAGTTACCCTTTCACCCTCGGCGTGGCTTCCGGCGATCCCACGGACACCGGCGTCGTGCTCTGGACACGGCTCGCGCCTTCCCCGCTGGAGGGCGGCGGCATGGGCATGGATGCCATCTCCGTCTCCTGGCAGGTCGCGGAAGACGAAGGCATGACCCGCGTGGTGCAAAAAGGCACCGCCATCGCCACGCCCGAGTGGGGCCACTCCGTCCATGTGGAGGTGGAGGGCCTCCAGCCCGGGCGCTGGTATTGGTATCAATTCAAGGCAGGCGATGAAGTCAGCCCGAAAGGCCGCACGCGCACCTTTCCCGCCGCCAATTCCCTGCCAGACCGCGTGCGCTTCGCCTTCGCCTCCTGCCAGCACTATGAAACCGGCCTCTTCACCGCCTACGAGCACATGGCGCGCGAGGACCTGGACCTCGTCATCCACCTGGGCGACTACATTTACGAGGACGGCGGCCAGGACAAACGCGTGCGCAAGCACACCGGCCCAGAGATCATCACCCTGGAGCACTACCGCAACCGCCACGCGCAGTACAAAACCGACCCCGCCCTCCAGGCCATGCACGCCGCCGCGCCCTGGCTGGTGACCTGGGACGACCATGAATTTGACAACAACTGCGCCGCTGACATCTCCGAACACCTGGAGGTTACGAGGGAGGATTTCCTAAAACGCCGCGCCGCCGCCTACCAGGCCTACTACGAACACATGCCCCTACGCCGCGCCGCCATGCCCCAGGGGCCAGACATGCTGCTCTACCGCCGCGTGCCCTATGGCCGCCTCACAGACTTTCATGTGCTAGATACCCGCCAATACCGCACCGACCAACCCTGTGGCGACGACAACAAGCCGCCGTGCCCGGAGGCGCTCTCGCCCCAGGCCACCCTGCTCGGTGCCATCCAGCGCGACTGGCTTTTGGAAAACCTCGCCAAATCACCAGCCACCTGGAACGTGCTGGCCCAGCAGGTCATGATGGCACGCGTGGACCGCAAGGCCGGCGCAGAGACGACCCACAGCATGGACCAGTGGCCCGGCTACGAGATGGAGCGCCGCCGCCTGCTGAAATACATGCACGAGCAGCGCATCGCCAATCCCATCGTGCTCACCGGCGACATCCACTCCAACTGGGCAAACAACCTCATCGCCGACTTCGACGACCTGGAGTCCAAGGTCGTCGCCACCGAGTTTGTCGGCACCTCCATCAGCTCTGGTGGTGATGGCGTGCTAAAGCCAAAGACCCTCGACGCCACCTACTCTGAAAACCCCTTCGTGAAGTTCCACAGCACCGAACGCGGCTACGTCACCTGCGAGGTCACGCCCAAGCAGTGGACCACCCACTACCGCGGCGTCGAATACGTCACCAAGCCCGGTGCCCCGCTGCACACCCGCGCCTCCTTCGTGGTGCAGGCGGGTCAGCCAGGTTTGCAAAAGGCCTGAGCGGTGCGCTCGCCGATGTCTCATTTCAAAATCCATCAACCAGGGTTTGTCACGTTTAGCCAGCGGCTATACTTTGTGTCATGACAACGACTCTCCAACCCTGGGGCAACAGCCAGGGCATCCGCCTGCCAAAACCCCTGCTAAAGGCGCTCGCCCTGGATGCCGGTACCGCCTTGTCGCTCGAACTTTCACCCGAACAAGACGCCATCGTGCTGCGCCCGGTGCGCAAGAAATCACCGGTTCGCGGCAGGCACCGCATCGAAGATCTGGCCGCCGCCATGCCGAAGAACTACAAGAGCGCCGAGTTCGGATGGGACGCGGCCGGCAGGGAGGTCTGGTGATGGCCGCCTATTTCCCAAGGCAGGGTGATCTCGTCACGCTCGACTTTGACCCGCAGTCCGGGCATGAGCAGAAGGGCAGGCGTCCTGCCATCGTGGTCAGCAAGGATGCCTTCAACAAGGCGACTGGCATGGCCATCTGCTGCCCGATCACCAGCACCGACCGCAAAGTGCCCTTCCATGTCGCGGTTTCAGGGCGCACCTCCCTGACGGGCTTTGTCATGTGCGAGCAGGTGAAGTCCCTCGACTTCAAATCACGGCGCATGCGGTTGATTGAGCCTGCTCCCCAGGAGCTGCTGGAGGA
>JAIWOJ010000434.1 GCA_020216965.1 Prosthecobacter sp. | reverse complement strand
GGTAGGCATCCCCCGCCACCGTGGCAGAGGCCACCGCGAGCTGCAGGGCCGCCCCAGCCAGCCCGGAAAGCACATAGATCATCACAAAGTGCCTCTGGCCGTAAATATCCTGCACCCTTTTGCCTGCAAACCATAACATGATCATATTCAGCAGGATATGCCCCACACTGCCATGCACGAACATGTATGTGAAAGGCGTCCACACCTTCCCTTCCGCGAGTGCCTGAATGCTGACCCCACCGGCGGGAATGTAAGGGCGATCCGCGCCCGCATCCGCCAGGACGAGCCACTGCACCGCAAAGACTGCGATGTTCGCCCAAAAGAACCACTGAAAAGCCTGAATGCGCCTCAGACGCTCCCCCAGGCTGGGGGAGTCATCTCGCATGTAATCGCGGTCATAGAGAGCCATGGCAGAGTGTCATTTTAAGAGCCCGCAGGAGCATTCGCGAGGGGAAAAATAGTGCCCCCATCAGAAGATTGCGTTCATTTTTCCCAAAGATGCAACCCGCAGGTTCCGTCTCTGTGCATACCCATGAAAAACCGCATCCTCGCCCTCACGCTGCTCCTCGCCTCCCCCGCCCTCGCTGAAGTCACGGTGACATTGGAAGGCGTCCACAACTGCTGCAAAAGCTGCACCAACGGCATCACCAAAGCCATCACGAGTGTCAATGACGTGAGCGCCAGCGCCGAAGGACAGACGGTCACCATCACGGCAAAGACCAAGGCATCTGCCAAAAAAGCCGTCGAGGCCCTCCTGGCCGCAGGTTACTATGGCAAAGGGGCAGAGCCGGAAAAAAGCAGCACCAGCTCGTCTGCCACTTCCAAAAAGCGCAACGAAGTCACGGTCACCGGTGCCCACCTGTGCTGCCAAAAGTGTGCCAACGCCATGGCTGACGCCGTGAAGTCAGTCCCCGGTGTCACCGAACACACCGTGGCCTCCAAGGCCAACACCTTCACCGTCAAGGGGGAGTTCACGGAGGCCGACCTGATCGCGGCCATGAACAAGGTCGGCTTTCATGGCAGCGTGAAGTGAGAGGCTCTGCATCGCAGTCCTCGCTGATGCTAGGGATTGGCGGTCACCTGCATCCATTTCACAGCCTCCATGCCAGAGGCCAACTCACGCACGCGCACCTGCCAGGTGCCAGGGTCCTCGTTGGGGGCAAGGTCCAGGCTGATCTCCAGCCGCCCTTTCTCCATGGCATACCAGCCGCTGCCCTCGGCACGCACGCCGTTGGCGTCCTGAATTTCTACCTGCAGGGGCACATGACCGGGCGCGGCAGCCTCGTCTGTAGTCGTCAGCGTGGCGGTGACTTTGGCCGTGTTTCCACAGGTAGCCGTGGCGGGCACATCGAGGGCCAATTGCAGCAGTGGTTTGGGGATGACCATGAAAATGCGGCCCTCCGCAGGTCCAAGCTCCACAGGCCAGGTCAGGCGGCCCTCCGCATCGCGCCTGGGCACGATCAGACCGTGGCGTGTCAGGTCATAAACGCTGGCGCTTTCTTGGTGGAGCGTCAGCGTGCCAGAGGTAGGCAGGCCATTTTCCATGACGAGGCCATGCTGGCCCACGTAGGTGCCGGGCTCCCGCCGGTCATTGATGGCGAAGATATAAAGCGCCTCGCCGCTGCGGCGGGTGCGCAGGATGATCTCAGGCTGATCCACGCTGAGGGAAGGTTGCCAGCCGATGGCGCGCATTTTTTCTGGCAAAGTGGCAGCCAGAGCCAGCACGGATGCCTTATCCTGGGCGGCATTTTTGACACGCTTGAAGCTCGGGATGACCACGTCTGCCTTGAGCCCAGGGCAGAGGAATTCGTCCGCCACGATCTTGCCGCCACGGCGCTGCCATTCAGCGATTTTGCCTACCACGCCCTTCGTCAGCACATCACACTCGGGCATGAGGAGGATTTTCCGGCCACTGAGCGCGCCTTTGAGCAGGGATTCTTCAAACAGGATGTCCACCTGCACATGGGCGTGCTGCATGGCCTGCCAGAAATCTGAGGACCAGCCCATGTTGCTGCCGTAGCCGCCACGCCGGGCAAACATCTGGGAGGTGAAGCTCTCCAGCATCGCTACCTCAGTGCGCTCTGCGGGGATCTTCATCAAGGTGGGCCCAAGGGGCCGTGCCACCTCCTGAATGAGCTGCCGCAGCACCGGGGCCGTGTGGGGATTGGTGAAGCGGTAGCTGCTGGTGCTGCCGGGGCAGTCCACCAGCGATTGCCAGCCGTGGTACATGATGCCCTGCACGGGGCGCGCCAGTTTCGTCCAAAAGGCCTCCCGCAGGTGCATGGGGGCGATGGTGATGTAGGCTGCTTCGGGATCCTGATCTTCCCAGGCGACCAGCTCTCCAGGTGCCTTGCTGCCGATGGGGGCTGTCTGGGAGCGATACCAGATGAGCTGCGTCATTTTCATCACCTGCTGGCGGCGCCCCGTCGCGTCGCTCATCGCAAAAAGCTGGTCTGTGGCCAGGCCGATGCGCTGCGGGTCGGGGTAGGTGTAGGTCCAGTGGGAGAGGACGTCCACGCTGCCGCCCGCGCCGCTGATGCTGGGCTGACGCACGGCGGGGTCAAAGAAGGTCCAGAAGTCACGGCGGCCATGGCTCTTCACTCCCTTGCTCAGGGCGGAATGCAGTCCATTCCAGCCATCTCCCACCGTCCAGAACCAGCGGTAATATTTCAGGATCGGGTGGTCGTCCGGGATCACACGATCAGGAGGAAAGTCCTTTAGCTTCGTGTGATCTACGCCCCACTTGTTCATGACCTCAGGCGGGATGTCCCCACCGGAGAACTTGCGGTAGTTCTCTAGGTCGATGGGGTTAAAAGAGGGGGCATTGTGGTCGCGCACTTCGGTATTGATCAGCGCCGCAGTAAAGGCGGGATGGCTACCGTAGGCGCGTGCGATGCTCTCCCCCACCGTTTGGAAAAAGGGCGCAAACTCCGGGATGCTGGCACAGATGTCCTGGCGAGCATAGGGCTTGCCAGCGCGGTCGATACGCAGGTTTGCCGGATCCGCCTTCAGCACATCCATCGGAGATAAGCTGGCGATGACCTCCAACCCCTGTCGCAGAGCTTCATCAAGCATCTGCCGGTTGCGCGCGAGCGTGGCCTCATCGCCTGGTGGCAGCAGCTTTTTCTCACGCCACATCTCCGCCGCGCCCACATCCCGCAGGCCGATGAAGTGGGTGAAGCCGATGTCCCTGAGCCGCGACGTTTCCTCAGCGTTGGCCCCCCACATGACCACGGGCAGCCGTGGGGGAAGGCGTGGCACGATCTCAAAGTCCGCCG
>JAIWOJ010000433.1 GCA_020216965.1 Prosthecobacter sp. | reverse complement strand
GGGCCATGGCCTTGGCACGCTTGAGCACATGCAGGCTGCGTTGATACATCGCCCGGCTGCGCACTAGGGGCGTCAGGCGCTCTACCGTCTCCAGATTGTGGTTAAAGATATGCGGGCGCGCTTTCATCACCACCTCCAGCGCATCGTCCTTGCCATTAAAATCAGGCACCAAAATCTCGATCGTGATGTCCGGCACGGCAGCGCGCACGGCTTCGATGGTTCTGGCAAAGTGCTCTGCACCCCCGTCCTTCACATCATCCCGCGCCACCGCCGTGATGACCACATGGTTCAGGCCCAGCCGCTTCGTCGCCGCTGCCACGCGCTCCGGCTCATCCGCCTCCAGCGCAAAGGGCTTCGCCGTCTTCACTGCGCAAAAGCCGCAGGCCCGCGTGCAGCGGTCCCCGGCGATCATGAAGGTGGCCGTGCCCTGGCTCCAGCACTCCCAGCGGTTCGGGCACTGCGCCTCCTCACACACCGTGTGCAACTTCAGGTCAGAGATCAGCGCCTTCGTGCTCCAAAAGACCGGATCGCGCGGTAGTTTCACCCGAATCCAGTCGGGCTTTTTGTCCTGGTGCAGGGCGGGGTCGATTTTGCAGGCCATAGGGGGGAGGGCAGAGGCTACGAATGGGCCATCCCGCCGGATTGACAACCCCCAATTCACCCCGCCAATGCCCAGCGCCGTTCACCACGGGCACATTTGATAGCGGGACAGAACACAGGAAGACAAGAATCCCAGGAAAACCCTCCTGCAAATCCTGCCCTCTTGTATTCCTGTCAAAAACACCACGACAGCCCGAGGAGAGCCGAACTACAGCCCCAGCCGGATGGGCCCGCGCGCCGTTTCAGGGTCCACCTCTAGGCCCCCTTGGGTCACCCGCAGGCGCCCCTGGGCGCGCAGCGTGGCCGCCGCCGCACGGACCTCCGGCATCAGCGCACGCCAGTCCTCCGGCTGCAAACGCCGCGCCACCTCTGAGGGGCAGATGCTCTTGCCCGCCCCGCGCGCCTCCACCATCGACAGGATGGCCTGCTGGACAGCCTGCTCCTTCATCGCGGGCGGCGCATCTCAAAGAGGTCCGTCGTCCGGCAATACCAGTGTGGCGACTGCATCCTGCCGATGGGCGCGTAGGCCCCTGGGCGGATCAGCCAGGACTGCGTATCAAAAAGCCCCTCCCGCACATGCACCCGCAGCACCTCGCCGATCACCAGCCGGTTGCCGCCAATCTCCACGATGCTGTGGCAGCGGCACTCCAGGCTGGCGGGAGATTCCGCGATGCGCGGCGGCCGCACCCCCGTGCTGGGCAGCGCCGTCAGGCCCGCGTGCTCCAGCTCATTCTGCCCCGGCGGCAGGCTCGCAGCGCACAGGTTCATTTTCTCTGCCATCGGCTCGTCCACCAGGTTCACCACAAACTCCTGCGTCAGCCGGATGTTCAGCGCCGTGTCCTTTGGCACGCCCGGCGCGCGGTCGCCTGGGCATAGGCCCACGATGGGCGGATCATCCCCCAGCACATTAAAAAAGCTGAACGGTGCCGCATTCACCCGCCCCTCCAGATCCACCGTCGTCGTCAGCGCAATCGGGCGCGGCGTCACCAGCCCCGCCAGGATCATGTAGGCATCGTCGCGCAGAGGTCCGGTGAGATCGAGTTCCATGGGAAGTTCCCGCTGCTTGCACAGGCACCGCCCGCTTTTCAAGCCCCCGTTTGCCCTGAGTCTGAAAAGAGACATCTGCGGCACAGGGCTGCCCTGGGGTTGTTTGCTGGCGTTTCCCGCGCAGAAACCGTCAGCAAACAACCCCAGCGCCAACGATGCCAGAACACTCTATCCACGCTTCAGCGTCAAGATGCCCATACCGGCAAGCGAAAGCTTACCCCCAGACTCCCCCAGCCAGGCTGGTGCACGGGGCTATGCCGCAAGCACATCCGGCGGTGCTGCTTGCACGATTGCAGCCGCCGTTCACTATCGCCGCCCGTGTCTTCCGTCGTCACTCCCAACTTGGTGGCCGCCCTTTCCAGCGCGCTTTCTCCTGACCGTGTCCTCACCCGTGCTGAGGACATCCTGCCCTATGGCTTTGATGGCACTGCTGCGCTCAAGGAGAGGGCGGGGGCAGTGATTTTCCCGCACTCGTCTGAGGAGGTTGCAGCCTGCGTCACCCTAGCACGTCGCGCGGGTGTGCCTGTGGTGACGCGCGGCTCTGGCACCGGTCTCAGCGGTGGCAGCGTGCCTGTGGCAGGCTGCGTCGTGCTCTGCCTGGCGCAGATGGATCGGATCCTGGAGGTCGATGCCCGGAACCTGACCCTGCGTGCCCAAGCCGGGGCGATCACCAAGGACATTGATGATGCAGCGGGCCAAGTGGGCCTGTTTTACCCGCCGGACCCTGGTAGCATGAAAATCAGCACGATCGGTGGCAACGTGGCCGAGAACAGCGGTGGCCTGCGCGGCCTAAAATACGGTGTCACACGCGACTATGTGATGGGCCTGCGTGTGGTGCTGCCAGATGGGACGCTGACTGAGCTGGGCAACAAGTGCGTGAAAGACGTAGCTGGCTACTCCATGAAGGATCTCTTCATCGGTAGCGAGGGCACCCTGGGCATCATCACAGAGGTCATGCTAAAACTCGTGCCAAAGCCCGCCGCACGCCGCACCATGCTGGCCCTTTACGATCGTATGGAGGATGCGGCGGAGACCATCACCGCCATCATCAGCGCACGCATTATCCCCTGCACCCTCGAGTTCCTCGACCGCATGACCGTGGGCTGTGTGGAGGATTATGCCAAAATCGGCCTGCCGACTGAAGTCGAAGCCGTGGTGCTGATGGAAACAGACGGCCACCCCGCCGTGGTGGAGGAGGAGGCCACCCGCATGATGGACCTAGCCCGCCAGCATGGTGCGCGCGAGGTGCGCGCCGCTGCCGATGAGGCGGAGGCTGCACAATTGGCCACGGCAAGGCGGAGCGCCTTTTCCGCCCTGGCACGTCGGCGGCCTACCACCATTCTCGAAGACGTGACTGTGCCGCGCACTGAGCTGGCACACATGGTCGCCTTTATCCGCAGTGTCGCCCAGCGCCACAAGCTCATGGTGGGCACCTTTGGTCATCTTGGCGATGGCAACCTGCATCCCACCTTCCTCACCGATGAGCGTGACACGGAGGAAATGCACCGTGTCGAGCAAGCACTTGAAGAAATCGTGGATGAGACCATCCGCCTCGGTGGCACCGTCACCGGTGAGCATGGGGTGGGGCTGGCAAAAAAAGCCTTTCTGCGCCGCCAGTTAGGTGAGGCCAGCTATGAACTCT
>JAIWOJ010000432.1 GCA_020216965.1 Prosthecobacter sp. | reverse complement strand
TGCCACATCCTGCTCAACTCCAATGAATTTTTCTACCTCCACTGAGCTGCTTCATTCCAGCCTGACACAGGGATTGACATCAGGAGGCCGGATTTTACACTGGCAGCCATTCCCCCACAGCCAACAACATCCATCCCACAGGAAACCGGAGGTCATCATCGAATGAGGAACGAAGAATATGAAGAGCAGCCGCGGCGCGGTAACCCAGCACTGCACTCGGAGAAAATCATGACCGACCGGAAGATTTTCTTCCTCGACCTCAAAGAGAACGAACGCGGGCGGGTCATCAAGATCACCGAAGACGTGCGCGGTCGTCGTGACACCATCATGCTGCCCCTCGAGGCTGCGGATGAGTTCCTGGACGCCCTCCAGCGCATCTTGGAGATTGAGAGAGACCTCCCCCCGGTCGGCGGCTCGGCAGACTGAACCGCCCCCGCTCAGGACACCACCGGATCACCAAAGAGCGTGAAATTCGCCCAGTGGGTGATGTTCACGTCAAAAATTTCCCCCGTATGCCGGGCGGGGTTGCCCTCAAACACCACGATCCGGTTGGTGCGTGTGCGGCCGGTGAGGCGCTCTTCATTCGTCTTGCTAGGCCCCTCACAGAGGATCTCCACCCGCTGGCCCACCAGCTCCTGGTAGCGTGGAAAGGCGTGGGCATTCACCAGCGCCAGCAGATCCTGATTGCGGCGCTCCTTTTCCCGCTCGCTCACCTGGATTTCGTCCGCCATCTCCGCCGCTGGCGTGCCCCGGCGCTTGGAGTAGCGGAAAATGAAGGCGTTATCGAATTTCAGTCGGTCAAAAAGCTCCCTCGTCTCCTGGTAATGCTTTTC
Source organism: Prosthecobacter sp. (assembly GCA_020216965.1). Lineage (GTDB taxonomy): Bacteria > Verrucomicrobiota > Verrucomicrobiia > Verrucomicrobiales > Verrucomicrobiaceae > Prosthecobacter. Next base: position 2,466 of record JAIWOJ010000432.1, on the reverse strand, counting down.
CGTCTCACCGGGGAAACCGACGATCACATCCGTCGTCACCGCGATGCCAGGCCGCGCCGCCCGGATGCGCTCTACCAGTTCTGTGAACTTGGCGCTGCTGTAGGGGCGGTGCATTTTCTTCAAAATCTCATCACTGCCACTCTGCACAGGCAGGTGAACGTGCTCACACAGCTTGGGTAGGTAGGTGAAAGCCTCGATCAGATCCTTTTTGTAACCGATAGGGTGCGGGCTGGTGAAGCGGATGCGCTGGATGCCCGGCACCTCATGCACGGCCTCAAGGAGCTGCACAAAGGGGCTTTTGCCATCAATGGCGGGAAATTCATGGCGTCCGTAGAGGTTCACGATCTGGCCCAGCAGCGTCACCTCCTTCACCCCACGGTCCGCCAGGCGCTTCACCTCCTCCACGATCTCTGGGATGGGGCGCCCGCGTTCAGCGCCACGGGTGTAGGGCACGATGCAAAACGTGCACTTCATGTTGCAGCCCTGCATGATGCTGACAAAGGCGGCCCCCTGCTTTTCCTTCAGCGTGTGGTCGCGGATGGTATTCTGACTAGCCTCCTCCTCCTCAATGTCCACGATGGAGAAGCGCTCTTCATCCATCAGGCGCTGCTCTTTGGCGCGGATGATCTCATCCACATAATCCACCACGCGGTGATATTTTTGGGTGCCGACCACGAGGTCCACCCCTGATTTGTCCACCAGCTCGGAGCCACGGCTCTGGGCCATGCAGCCCATAAAGCCCGTGACCAGCGGGATGCGCCGTCGGCGCACCATGCCCATCTTTCCCACCGCCTTTTGCTCTGCCTGATCACGCACAGAACAGGTATTGATGAGCACCACGTCGGCATCCTCGTCCGTAGCCGTCATGGTATAGCCACGCTCGACGAACATTTGAGACACCTGCTCGGTGTCCCGCTCATTCATCTGGCAGCCGTAGGTCTTGATATAAACTCGGGGCATGGGGGCATCCATCTTATGCGGCCTGCGCCCTTTGACAACCTGCGGTGGGGCTTTCCCAGGCTTTCTGCTTGCCTAGCCACCATGCAGGCCACTACAAAAGCCGCCATGAGCGAAGAGCACCGAGATCTCAACAGCACCGAGGAATGGTTCCGCAGCAAGCTGCATGATACCATCCACTACGGCATCGCCGCCATCACCATCATCGGCGGCTGGCTGCTCTCCAGTGATAGCATCATCTCCATCCACCATGCTGAGGATGCGGAGAAAAAAGAGGCCGCTATCGTGCTCGCCATCCTTCTGCCGCTAGCCTGGGGCGTGTGGTTCCTACTCCTGCGCCGCCTGCATGCCCATCTACCGCCACACCCCACCATCATCGCGAAGAAGAACCTCCACCTGCTCGCCATCGGCATGTTGCTGCTCTTCATTGTCATTTGGTGTGTCGTCGCGGATGTGATTACCATCCCTTCACAATTCACCAGCAAGAAGTAAAGGAAGCCAGCGGCTGCCGTATAGGCTCATGTGGCGTCCCTAGCTACCAGCATCACCTTTGCCTTTTTCGCCAGCAGCGCGATGGCGGTGGATTATGTTAAGGACATCAAGCCATTGCTCAAGGAACGCTGCTATGCCTGCCATGGGGCCTTGAAGCAAAAAGGCGGCCTGCGGCTTGACACGGTCGCGCTGCTGAAAATCGGCGGTGATGGTGGAGATGCCACGCGGCACCTGCTCGACCGCCTTACCTCCACCGATAAGTCTGAGCGCATGCCCCCCGAGGGTGAGGGTGCGGTGTTGAATGACGATCAAATCGCCAAAGTCCGCCAATGGATCGCAGCGGGTGCTCCTGGCATCAGCGATGAACAGCCCGAGGCCGATCCTCGGGCCCACTGGGCCTATCAGGTGCCAAAAAACTCCCACAAAAGCATCGACGCCCTCCACGCTGCGCACCTCGCCGCGAAGCAACTCAAGCCCCAGCCTGCTGCACCCCATGAGGTCTGGCGACGCCGCGTCTCTTTTGATCTCACCGGCCTTCCACCTGCTCCATCCGATCTGTCCGATCAGGCCTTGGTAGATCGCCTCCTCTCCTCCCCCCAGTTCGGTGAGCGCTGGGCACGCCACTTCATGGACATCTGGCGCTATTGCGACTGGTATGGGCTTGGTGCCCAGCTTCGTCACAGCCAAAAACACCTCTGGCACTGGCGTGATTGGATCATCGAAAGCCTCAATGCCGACAAAGGCTACGATCGGATGATTATGGAGCAGCTCGCCGCCGATGAGCTCGCGCCGGAGGATCGCTCGAACCTGCGAGCCACTGGCTTTCTCGCCCGTAGCTACTACCTCTTCAATCGCACCACTTGGCTTGATGAGACCATTGAGCATACCTGCCGCGCCTTCCTCGGTCTCACTATGCAATGCGTGAAGTGCCACGATCATAAATACGACCCCATCGACCAGCCCGACTACTACCGGCTCCGCGCCATCTTCGAGCCGCTGCATGTGCGCCTCGATCCG
>JAIWOJ010000431.1 GCA_020216965.1 Prosthecobacter sp. | reverse complement strand
AAGACGGCTGCTATCCCCAGGGATGGTAGCTACATGCACGGGCGCGCTAAAGACGAGATTGCCCAGCGCATTCACCGTCGTAAAACCAATGATCGAGGGCGGCTGATTCGGCAGCCGGATGGTGGTATTGTTCACACGCGGCCCCTGGGCAGAGGTCGGATAGGCAACACCTAAAACAAGAAGGCTGACGGCAGCCAACTTCAAACAACCACGAACGGCTACCAAGCCGCAGGGCAGGAGGTCTGGGTTCATCACAGATGCTGAGGTGCCTGCAAGGCGGCTCACGACCGACGCTGGGAGCTGGGCGCGGAGGGTGATCCCGTGCAGGTGGCTGATTTTCTTCCTTTTTTGCGGAAATGCAATCGGGCCGCCTTTGACAAATCTGCCGCATTTTGCCTTCCGGGCTCCACCTGACATTCGGCTAGCGGGATTGGAAATGCAGCGTATTCCCCCCTACACACACATCCCCATGGTTTTGAAAATCGTCCGCTATCCCGCCCCGGTGCTACGCGCCCAATGCCGCCCTGTCACGGAAATCACCCCAGAGATCTGCCAACTCGCGCAGGACATGATCGAGACCATGCGGGATGCCAACGGCGTCGGTCTCGCAGCCCCCCAGGTGGCGCGGGATGTGCAACTGGCCGTCATTGACGTCTCTCACAACCCTCAGTGCATCAGTTACCTGCGCGTCAATGGCCAGGACGCTGACATGCTGGCCCACATGCCCGTGATTTTTCTGAACCCCAAGCTAGAGCTGGGTCAGCAGAAAGAGAGTGATGAGGAAGGCTGCCTGAGCTTCCCGCGCCTGCGCGGCCAGATCCGCCGCAGTGCCGCCGTCAAGGTCACCTTTCAAAAACTGGATGGCAGCACAGAGACCTGGGAGACAGATGGCCTGCTGGCCCGCGCCTTTCAGCATGAGATCGACCACCTCAACGGCGTGCTATTCATCGACCGCATGTCTGCCACGGCCAAAGTGACGCTGAAGAGCAAACTGGCGCGCCTGATGCGTGAATGGGAAGAAGACGATGCCGCCTGAGCCGCAGTGCTAGCCGCTAGCCCACCCCGCCAGCATGGCCTTTCTGCTCCCCCCGCACCCCCTGCTGCCAGAGGTCTCCCAGCCCTGTGAGGCCGCAGAGCTCCTGGCCCATGGCGCAAGACGGGACGCCGCCTTTTACCAGACCTGCCACCGCCGCGCGCAGTCCCTCTGGCAGCAAGGGCTGCCCGCGCAGGCGATCCTGGCCCTGAACCGCGCCCTGAGCTGTGCCCTACCTGCGGAGGAGCCGGTGCTGCAGCGCCTGCCCCTGCCTTACCTGCCTCTGGCCTGGATCTTGGCACACCGCCCTGCGCCTGAGTTTTTCCTGGGCAATCCCCGCCGCCATTGGCAGCACCTCGCCACGCGCATGGTGCCGCCTCATGCCGAGCTGCGTACCTGGCGTGCATGGGCCTGCTGGTACCTGGCAAAAACAGCCCTGCCAGAGCAGGAGTTCCCGCCAGACCTCCAGCAAATCCGCCAGGAAGGCATCTGCGAGCCCCGTAGGCAAGACATCGCCCATCACCTCAGCGCCCTCTCGCCGGCAGATGACCTAATGCGCTGGCATGCGGCGCTTGACTGGTTGCGGGCAGAGCTGGGCCTGAAGGCCAAGAGTAGCACCCAGCACCACATCCGCCGCATCGGCCCTCAGGAGCTGCCCGTGGTGGAAAAACTGGCCCGCCAGATCTGGCCCGCCGTTTATCCAGGCATCATCAGCCAAGCGCAGATCGACTACATGCTCACCGTTTGGTACCAGCCCTCTGCGATGGCGCGTGAGATGGAGCTGCGCGGCACCTGGTTTGCCCTCATCGAGGCCGCAGGCCACGGCCCCGTGGGCTACCTTTCTCTTGAACCGCAGCAGCCCGGCATCTGCTTCATCAATAAGCTCTATCTCCTGCCTGACTGGCATGGCTGTGGCCTAGGTGCCATCGCCCTGGAATGGTGCCGGCAGGCCGCCCGCCAGATGGGCCTGACCCGGCTGCAACTGCGCGTCAACAAGGCCAACGCCCCGGCCATCCGCGCCTATCGCCGCGCAGGATTTACTTTTGTGGAAGATATCTGCACAGACATCGGCAGCGGCTTTGTCATGGATGACTACCGCCTCGAATGCCCCGTGGGGTGACCCCGCGCTGGGAATCTAGGCTTGTCCCACCAAGCGCGCTCTGGCATAAACGCGGAAAAACCAGCCCACCATGCCCAACCACGGCCCCTGCCCGCATCGCCAGACCTGCTTGGCAGAAAAGCCACAGCTCTCCCGGATGCTATCCCGCAGGCACTGGATCAAGTGCTTTGCCCTCGGCTCCATCGCCTCCGCTGGCCTACGCCGCGCCACCCTGGCAGACATCTCCCCCGCCGCCAATGTGGCCAACATCATCTCCCTGCGGCTGACGGATTTTCCCGCCCTGCTCACGACCTACGGCTCCGTGCGCGTGGAGCTGCTGCCCAACCTCTCCATCAACGAGAGTCGGCTCATCATCACCCGCGCACCGGGGGATGTCTTTTACGCCGTCACCGCCATCTGCACGCATCAACAGCAGCTAGCTGACCCCTACGATCACACGGAGGAAACCAGGTCGATCAATTGCTATGTTCACGGCTCCAGGTATGACATGCAGGGCAATGTGCTCACGCCGGGCGATGGTGGCTCGTCCCAACCATCTCTGACCAAATACAACACCAGCTATGCCAATGGCGTGGTGCGGGTGGAGATCCCAGGGCTGAACTTCAAAATGAACTCCATGGCCCTCCAGTCCACCACTGGCGCCACCTCCCGCTATGTGCTGAACTTCACCCGCCGCAATGGCGGACGCTACCGCGTGCTCTACACACCGGATCTAGCCACCGAACCTGTGCCGGTGAACTTTGCCACCAGCAGCAGCGGCGCGCTAAACCGCGGCCCCAGCTTTGCCAGCCAGACCTTCAATGCCACCAGCACCGGCAACCAGAACCTGGGCGTGGACTCCAGCGCTGAACGCGGCTTTTACCTCGTGGAACTGGTGGTGACGCAGGACATGGCACTGCTACCGCCCTGACCTGACCGGTGCCCGATGGTTCCCCAGCCCGCAGGAAACGCACAGACAGTTTCGCCCCAGCCTCGAAGACACGCCCCTTCACGCCACGGCCCCAGATGCCAAAGAAGGCAACGAGGCGTCGAGGATCGCCCCTTCAGGGCTCTGGGTGGTTCGGGGGTGTGATCTCCGCCCAACCCCAGGGTTTCACCCTGGGCTGAGGAGGGACGTGCCGTTGGCACTTTGGATGAGCATCGAAGATGCG
>JAIWOJ010000430.1 GCA_020216965.1 Prosthecobacter sp. | reverse complement strand
CTACCTGTGCCGGGATCCGTCAGGTACAGGTGCTCCTTTCCAGCATCATCACCTTCAGCCTGCCTTCCTCATAGCGAGGCTCCTGCCCCCCTGGATTGGAGATCACCCGGTCCTGCTCATCCAGGATGGTGATGAAGCCACGCCCTTGCCACATCCGGTAGTCATCCGGCTTTGCGCCAAAGCATACCCCAGAGAGTAAATGCCTGCCATGGATGACGGGGCGGCTGACATACGCACCCGGCAGATAAACACCCCGCACAGGCTGCCCCTCCAGCGTGAACCAGTTGAACTCATTGCGCACCCGCTCTGTCACCACCAGCAGGGGCGTGCCGCTGCGGGTATCGATCGCCACGCCGTGAGCCTGCATGAAGCGTCCAGGGTTGATGGGCTGCGTACTTTTGCCGCCAAATTTTGAGATAAAACGCCCCTCCCGATCAAAGCGCAGGATGAACTGGGAACCATAGCCATCCGCGACATAAATCTCCCCATTCGGAGCCACGGCCGTCTCCGTCGGGCGGTAGTCCTCATGGGCCTGGTAGGCACCACACTTCGCCGCGTGAGGCAGCTCCAGCACCACCTCACCAGCCAGGGTGGTTTTCACCACCCTACCTGTGCCGGGATCCGTCAGGTACAGGTGCTCCTTTCCAGCATCATCGCGGTGCAGCGTCAGCCCATGCGCCCCCGCCATCTTCAGCGTCCAGGTCTCTAGCAATGTGCCATCCACCGCATACACCAGCACATTGTTCGCGGCGTGATTGGTCAGCATAAAGAGCCTACCATCCGCCGCCTGGGCCATTTCATGGCAGTCTTTCAGCTTCACCTGATTCAGGTCCGCACGGCTCCACAGCTTGTCCACGCGGTAGCGCAGGCCGCCATGGCCGATGATTTCACCGTGATGCTCGGGTGCTGTCTTGCTTTGTGCACAGACAAAAGGTGCCGCGAGCGCGCCCAGAGAGGCAGTGGCAAAGCGGCGGCGGGAGAGCGTAGGAGGATGCGCAAGGGTCATGCGTCTGCAACGTGTGTGGAACCTGCCTCCTTGCCAGGCTGGGCAATCGCGTTGCCAGATGGCAAAGACCCTCTACTCTGCCCCTGATGCCAGCCGCCCCCCAACGACTCGCGCCCGCCCTGATGCGCCCCCTTTTCCACCTGCTAGCCGCGCTCTTGCTGGCAGCCTGCGCCGACTATGAAGTGCCGCTTTTCAAAAAAATGGGCGCTGTGGGCATCACCGATACCGCTGGAGTGGACAAGAAGTCAGGTGCCCAAGCCACCAGCCAGGACGATGCCCTCTACCAACGCGAAAAAACCAGAATGGATGCCGAGGCTGCTGCTGTGGACTACGCCATCAGTCAGGCTCCGTCCAACAGCCTCGATCTCATGTTCCTCCTCAGCATGAGCTATGAAGAAGCCGTCTCCATCTCCAAAGAAAGCATGGAACTGCCTGGTGCAGAGGTGCGCCTCGCGGCTGATGAGATTGAGGTGCTCAAAAAAGACCGTGCTGGCCGCCCCAGTCGAGTGCGCGCCAAGGGCCGGGTTTATCTAGAAAGCGGCACAGGCGAAGACATCACCAAAGTGCTCTGCCAAGAAGCCTACGTCAGCTCCACAGAGGTCGTGCTGCGTGGCAAACCCATCATCCAGCGCGGCAAAAGCACCATTGAGGGGCTGGCTGACGAGACCGTAGCCTACATGCTCGGCTGGCGGCTGCGCGTCATCGGCCTACACCGCCTGACCAACCAAACGGCCCTGGCTGGCCTACCGGACCTAGGGCCGTGGACAGGCGGCCCGAACCCCATCCTTCCCCCTCTCACGGAGGCAGCCGTGCCAGGAGACATCCGGGAGCAAATGCTAAAAGCCGCCGAGGCAGAAGCCGTGCTCCAGCAAAACAAAGCGGATGCCATGAATCTGCAAAACCTGCCCGCCGCCCCCTGGGTAAAACCGGAACCTGCCGCCAAATCAGGGGCTGAGCCTGGCAAAAGGTAACCTGAAGGGCTAGACCAGAATCTCCCGCACCACGCGGCTAGGCTCCACGCCCGTGAGGCGAAAATCCAGCCCCTGAGCGCGGAAGGTGAAGCGTTCGTGCTCGATCCCGAGCTGGTGCATCACCGTGGCGTGTAGATCGCGCACATGCACTGGGTTTTCCGCCACATTGTAGCTAAAATCATCCGTCATGCCGTAAGTGATGCCCGGCTTGATGCCACCACCCGCCATCCACATCGTAAAACAGCGTGGGTGATGGTCGCGCCCAGCTTCCGGGCTGTCCCACTTGCCCTGACCAGCCACACCGCGGCCAAACTCGCCGCCCCAGAGCACCAGCGTCTCGTCCAATAAGCCGCGTTGTTTCAGATCCCGAATCAGCGCCGCGCTTGGCTGGTCCGTATCACGACAACGTGCCGTACACCAGCTTGGCAGGCGGCTATGGTGATCCCAATCGGGGTGAAAAAGCTGGATGAAACGCACCCCACGCTCCGCCAAGCGGCGTGCCAAAATGCAGTTTGCCGCGTAACTGCCCGCACGTCTTGAGTCTGGCCCGTACATCTCAAACACATGATCCGGCTCATCGCTCAAGTCCGTCAGTTCCGGCACGCTGGCCTGCATCCGATAGGCCATCTCATACTGGCGGATGCGCGTGGTGATCTCTGGATCCTGCGTTTGCTCAAACCGCATCTGATTCAGCTCTGCCAACCCATCGAGCATCCCACGCCGCAGATGGCGCGGCAGCCCCTCCGGATCGCTGAGATAGAGAACCGGGTCCTTTGAGTTCCGCAGCTTCACACCTTGATAACGTGATGGCAGAAATCCGCTGCCCCAATAGTGGTCATACAGCGGTTGATCGCTCGGACGTTGCATCTTGGAGATCAGCACGAGGTAGTCCGGCAGATTCCGATTCACGCTGCCCAGACCATAGCTAATCCACGCCCCCATGCTAGGCCGTCCAGGAAGCTGATGCCCGGTCAAAAACTGCGTCATCGCTGGGGCGTGATTGATCTGGTCTGTCGTCATCGACTTGATGAAACACAATTCATCCGCCACGCCCTGCAGGTGGGGTAGCCACTCACTGATCGTCGCCCCGCTCTGACCACAGCGGGAAAACTTCGTGATGCCTGGCAAGATGAGCTGCTTCTGGTTTGCCGTCATCGTCGTCAGCCGCTGCCCTTGGCGCACACTCTCAGGCAGCTCCCGCCCCGCCCAACTCATCAGGCCCGGCTTGTAGTCAAAAAGCTCCAACTGCGATGGCCCACCCGATTGTGTCAAAAAAATGACCCGCTTTGCCTTCGGCGCAAAATGCGGCAGACTCCGCAGCCCCGTCG
>JAIWOJ010000429.1 GCA_020216965.1 Prosthecobacter sp. | reverse complement strand
GCTACGCCCATGGAGCAGCGGGCAGCGGCGCTGCAAAATGGGCTCATGCGGGCCGATGATGCCCATTACAGCCTCGTGCGCCCGCTGCTGGAGGATGTGGGCCAGGAGCCTAAGCTGGTGCGCCTGCTCATGCGCGACCTGCACGAACGTGGCGACAAAGTGAAGCTGCCCGCGCTGCTGGCGCTGGTGCTGCAGGAAAGTCACCCCCTGCATGAGGAGGCGCGGGGCATCCTGGGCTTTTTGCTGGCCGCTGACCATGGGCGCGACCCCGCTGCTTGGTGCAGTGCGGTGGAAGCCCGCTTGAGCGCTGGCGCGGGGCGTCCTTGACTCATCGCCAGCGCGGATGCATTCAGCGCTCTGCCTGATGGCTGCGCCCACACCCCATTTCATCCTTTGCTTCGATTTCGATGGCACGCTGGTGCATCCAGAGAGTGACCCTGCCTTTCACCCTGGGTTGGGCCAAATGATCCAGCAACTGCGCGGCCAGGGCGCTGCCTGGGTCATCAATACCGGACGCAGCCTCCAGCAGACGCTCCACGGCCTGACGCAGCACGGCATCTTCATGCAGCCGGACTACATCATCGCTCAGGAGTGTGACATCTACCGACCTGGGCTTTTTGGCCGCTGGGTGGACTTTGGCAGTTGGAACAAGCAGGCACGCCGTGCCCACGCGCGTTTTGTCCGCGACCATGAGGCGTCCTTCACAGCCATCCGCCATTGGTTGGCCCAGCAAACGGCGGCGCAGTTTCTTGAAGGTGACTATGGAGAGTTCGGCATTGTAGGCACGACGGATGAGGAAATGGACGCTGTCTGCGCGCACATTGACGCCCACGCGCGTGAGTTCCCCGACATCGGTTACCACCGCAATGGCATTTACCTGCGCTTTTCCCACAGCGGTTTTAGTAAGGGCACGGCCCTCAGCGAATTGGCACGGCTTTTGGGCCTGGACGCTGGACGCTGCTTTGCAGCGGGGGATAATTACAATGATCTATCCATGCTAGACCCGCGCCATGCGCGCATGATCGCCACGCCTGGAAATGGGCTGCCGCCTGTGAAAGCGCATGTGCTGCGCCATGGCGGTTTTGTGGGCACACGCCCTGCGAGCGAGGGGATGATGGAAGCCCTGGGGCACTTTTTTGGCGGAGGCCAGGGCAGCAGGGGATGAGACAGAGGGGACTTTGGCATCAGGGTTGAACATCCTCGTGTGGATGCGAGACTATCAAGCGTATCCTACCCAGATGCCCCCTCCTACGGTCCATCCTCCCGCTCCGCCTGTCCGCAGCCCTTTGGTGTGGCTACGGAACAAGTTTTTTACGGGCTTGGCGGTGGCTCTCCCCCTTCTGATTACGTTTTGGGTGCTGAGCTATGGCTACCACCTTTTGCACGGATGGAGTGAGCCGACGATCGAGTTTATTGCTCTGAAAATCAATGATATGGAGGGCAGGCAAGTCGTCGATCCCTCGGGAGAAACCTTCCGCCAAGTGGTGAACCTGACCGGCTTCCTGATGCCTGTGGTCGCCTTTGTGCTGCTGGGTATCATGGCCACGCATGTCATTGGGGTGCGCATCGTTGGCGCGATTGATAAGCTGTTTCTGCGCGTGCCGGTGGCCTCCTTCATCTACAGGATGATGAAACAGGTCATCGATGGTTTCAAAGGCATGGGCGGCAGGCAAAATTTTAAGCGCGTGGTGTATGTCGATTACCCGGCCGCTGAGATGAAGATGCTGGGATTTGTCACCGGGCAGTATTTAGACCCGCAGCAGGGCAAAGTTTTGGCCGCTGTTTTTGTGCCGGGTGCTCTCAGCCCGATGACGGGCTTGCTCCTCGTGGTGCCGGTGGAGCAGCTCACGGATGCCCCCCTGACGGTGGAGGAGGCCATGAAACTCATTTTCTCAGGCGGTCTTGTCGTTCCCTCCAGCCTCGCGGCCCCTGCTGCGAAGCCGGACATCCTCCCGGTGCCTGCCGATGCCGCTGTAGCACCCGAGGTGCAGGAGGCCATGGATGTACCTGAGGAACCAGCGCTGCCAGCAGGCCTTCCGCGTGCGGAGGACTTTGATTTTGGCGATCCGGATATTCTTTCTGGCAGCGAACGTGAAGGCACCCAGCTTATCGCCAATCGGGCTTCAGCCGGCAGAAGGATCCTGGGCGCATTGACACGGCGGAAGACGAGCTAGATCGCCACGATGAACTGTCGTCAGCGCGTGACGATGTCATAGACGAGCAGCTTTTTCGCCAAAGGCCGCAGCACCGTCTCCACCGAGTGGGTATGGACAGGATGCTTCTCGTAGGTGGTGAGGTCCGCTGGGCTGGCAAAACGCATCACGAGGCCCACGTCAAAGCTATCATCGACCACAGCACGTTCGCTGGGCAGCGCTGTGCCTACGCTCAGGTGCTGGATTTCGCGGATCTCAGCCTGAAATTTCTTGGCTTCGCGGATGATCTGATCTCGCTGTGCGGCATCGCCTGGTTTCTTCAGCCAAATCAGCACCACATGTTCCACCTTGGCAGGTGCGGTTGTTTCATGGCCGAAGGGGCAACTGGTGCACGAAGTCAGCAGGGCGGCACAAGTCAGTAGGAGAGCTGAGAGGTAGGTTTTCATAGGGATCAAAGGCTCGGGCGTGGTTGATAAAAAAACGCTGCCGCCATGTCAATCGTGCCAGAAGTCTGACATCAGGCAACAAAACGGCCCCAGCCAGCGTTGGTGCGCTGGCACGCCATGCACCCCGTCGAGCATCAGATCCTGCAAACCCGCCGCGAATTTCTCACCACCAGTGCGAATGGCCTCGGCATGATGGGGCTAGGTGCCCTGCTGACTCAAGATGGCATTTTGACAGCAGAGACGGCTGCTGCGGACCCCCTCGCTCCCCGCCAACCCCATTTCCCGGCACGGGCTAAGAACTGCATCTTTATTTTCCTGGAGGGCGGCCCCAGCCAGATGGATCTCTTTGATCCAAAACCGAAGTTAAATGAGCTGCACGGCCAGGCGCTGCCTGAAAGCATGACGCAAAACGTGCGCTTCGCCTTCATCCGCAAAGAAACCGCCCGCATCATGGGCTCCAAGCGCGTTTTTCAAAAATATGGGCAAAGCGGCATGGAATTCAGTGACCTCCTGCCCCACATGGCAAAACATGCGGATGATTGGCTCATGATCCGCAGCCTGCATACGGATCAGTTCAACCACCACCCTGGCCAGCTCGTGCTCCACTGTGGGCGCGCCCAATTTGGCCTGCCTACGGTAGGCTCCTGGCTCAATTATGGCCTCGGGAGTGAATCCCGCAACCTGCCCGGCTACGTCGTCCTGACCGCCGGGCGCGGCAC
>JAIWOJ010000428.1 GCA_020216965.1 Prosthecobacter sp. | reverse complement strand
GGACTCTTCTACGGGAGCCACGGGAGCCGGAGCCTTACCACTCGGAGCAGTGCCGGCGAAGGCGTTCATGCTGGCGCAAGCCGCAAGAACGAGAGCCGACTTCGTGATGACGGAGGTCATGCTTTTCATGTGTATGGTTGGTTGATTTAGTTTGTTGGTATGGATGGAGGTTGGTCCGGGAGACCTTCCACCGTGGCTGTGAGTTTAAATGGTTGAAAGGCTATTGCCAAGCATCTTTTCTGAAAATTATTGAGTAGTTCACAATTCATCACCCCGAAAATGCTGCCCGAGGGCTCTTGTGGCTCATTTCCCTCATCGTGAAATGCCACTGGCTGGCGGAACATTGTCCCCTCGCGGAGAGGCAAGATTAGATAAAATCAAATCATTGAAAATCAGCGCTTAACGGAGCGCTGATTCAAGACGCTGCGGACAAGGCGCAGCATGTCAGCGGGTTCGTAGGGCTTCGGTAGAACAGCAGCGAAGCCATAGCTGGCAGGTTTTGCCATCACGGGATCGTCACTGTAACCGCTGGAGACGATGGCTAGGATCTCTGGGTCAATCTGGCGCAGCTTTTCCATGGCACGGACGCCTCCCATCCCGTTTGGAATGCTCAGATCAAGTATGACAAGGTCAAAGGGCTTGCCGACTTGCATGGCCTCTTGATAAGCGCGCACTGTCTCACTGCCCTCTGCTGTCTCCACAACTTCGTAATCCTGGCTGGTTAGGTTTCTAACGATGAGTGCTCGCACCAGCGGGTCATCCTCAAGCACGAGAATGCGGGTGGCTATCGTCGTTGGCGAGGTATCAAAGGCACGACTTAAGCCGGTGGCGTCCACTTCTTCGCTATCTGCATCGACGGGCAGGTAAAGCCGCACAGCCGTGCCGCGACCAGGCTCACTGCGCACGGAGATGGAGCCACCGTGGGCTTTCGCGATGGATTCACAGACCGTGAGACCGAGTCCGGTCGCATTTTCCGCCTTCCGGGTGCTGAAATAGGGCTCGAAAATATGCGGTAGGTTTTCCGCGGGGATGCCCTCCCCCGTATCGGTAATTTCGATGATGACTCCAGCCGGGGACTCTTGGTGATCTGCTGGCAGTTCATGGGGATAGCTTTCGCCGGGATCATGCGCTTGGCAGCGGAGGGTGATGATGCCCCCGTGAGGTTGGGCTTGCTCTGCATTGCGGATGAGATTGCCCAACAGGCGGCGGATCTGAGCGGGATCGACGGCCAGCGTGGGAAGACCGGGGGCAACCTCCAGGCGGTATTCGATGCGCGGGGCGCGGCTGTGGTGGAGGAAAAACTGCTCAATCAGTTCACCTGGCTGGGTGGGGCGTTTGATGGGCGCGCCGCCGCGGGCAAAGGTGAGCAATTGCTGCACCAGCCCTTGGGCCTGTAGGGTTGCCTGCTTTGCCGTGTGTAGCTCTGGCAACTGAATGACGCTGCGCAGGCGCATTTCCGCGAGGGAGAGGTTTCCTAGCAGCACGGTCAGCAGATTGTTAAATTCATGGGCGAAGCCGCGTGCCAGCAACCCTAGGGACTCCAGACGGTCCAGGCGGCTGCGGCGCTCAGCCTCCTCACGACGGGAGGTGATGTCCTGCAGCAGAAGCAAGAGCCCCTCTGCAAACGGATAGGCGCGCAGCTCGATCCACAGTTGCCGCTCCTCAAGATAGACCTCACGCGTCACTGTGTCGCGGTGCAGCATGGCCCGGCTCAGGGCTGCGTAGTGCTCATCCCGTGTTGCTGCAGGCAGCAGATCCCAGAAGCCAGCACCGAGAAGCCGGGCGTCATTCCGACTCAAAAGCTGCTTTGCACTCGCATTCGCATAGGTCAGCCGCCAACTGCCATCCAGGGCCACGAGGGGATCGGAGATACTTTCCACCACGTCCACCAGTGGTGCCTGGGCGGTGGCATTCGTATCCGATGCTGCCACGGGCGGCATTGGGTTAGCCGCTGCTTCTGCGGGCATTGGCAGGGCACGGAAAAGGATGACCACCCCGGTGAGTTGGCCGTTTTGGTCACGCAGGGGGGTGGAGCGATCCTGCACAGGCACGCGGCACCCTTCATGGGTGGTGAGCCACACGGTGCGCTCGACGGGCACTTGGGAGGGGGTTGTCAACTCTACCATCGCGGGCTCTCCGCTACTGTGATAAATCCGAAACACCTCGTGCAGGGAGCGCCCCACACAGCTCTCCCTGGGCCATCCGGTAATGACCGCCGCAGCGGGATTCATAAAAGCAATCACCCCCGCTAAATCCGCAACAATGACACCATCCGCCAAGCTCTCAAACATCTCACCGTAGCTATGCTCACTGCGTCTGCGGGCGGCTTCTTCCCGGACGCGGCTGGCTGCGACCTCCACCGTCAACCGTAGGTCATCGTGGCTAAAGGGCTTCAGCAGGTAGCCTTGGGGGTGGGTCTCACGCGCTCGGTTCACCGTTTCCAAGTCGGCACAGGCAGTGACATAGATGATGGCCACCGGCCCGCGCTGCTGGAGCCTACGCGCAGTCTCAATGCCATCCACAGGGCCATCCAGATGCACATCCATCAGCACCAACTCTGGTCTCAGGTCATCATACAAGCGCAAGGCATCCGCGCTGGTGGAACAGGTACCCACGACTCTGTAGCCGAGATCGTTCAAGAACGCGGCCATGTCGCAGCCGACGAGACCTTCGTTCTCGACGATCAGGATGCGGAGTCGGTCAAAACCGGTCATTTGGAGTTAGTGAAAACCAAGCTAACTCTAAATATTAGAAATTGCTATAGAAAACAACAAATCTGTCTTTGTTTTGTAAAGCTGCGCATCGCGGTCGATCATTCGCATCGGGCTTCAGCGCAGGAAACCATCCTCCCCGACAGAAGTAGGTGGAAGGGCTCAGCACCAACCTTAGCGAATGGTGGGGAGACCGGGCAGGTCGTCTCCTTTCCGGTCGATCCATCCTCGTTTGCCTTGCCGCTTGAGCGGTCAGATCACCCCACCGCCAAGGAACAAGCGCAGCACAGCGACGATGGCGACGGCAGCGTTGATAATCAGGCCGATCTTCCGTTCAGGAAAGACCCCAAAAATGATGCCTACCACGCAGCCCGCCAGGGTTGCCCAGAGCGTCCAGCCCAAAAGCGGGATGATGCCAAAGAACATCAAAACAGCGCAGACAAGTCCGATGAGGATGGAGAGAAACTGGCAGATCGATTTCATACAAAGCCAAAAAGGCGTCTCAGCCCATGAACGCTAGTCGAAAAATGCAGCAATATTGTAGGGAGTGACCCTCCCTCTGCCGATGACAAGTGCTAAGGTTCCGCCTCATGGCAGGCGTTTGAATTTCTTGA
>JAIWOJ010000427.1 GCA_020216965.1 Prosthecobacter sp. | reverse complement strand
GTTCCGTCACCTGATCGGAATCATTTTCTACGATCGCCATCAACAGTGCCTCCACCTCATCCCGCAGCTCGTCATCGATCCTGCCCACCTGACCACAGTCCAGCACACCCACCACGCATCCGGGCATCAGCATCAGGTTCCCAGGATGCGGATCCGCATGGTAGAAGCCATCGCGGAAGACCATCTCCAAATACATGTTCGCCCCACGCCGGGCAAACTCGCCCAAATCCTCGCCAGAGTCCTTCAGCGCCTGGATATCCGTGCCCGTGATGCCATCCAGCCGCTCCATCGTCAATATCTGGTGCGTGCAATATGCCGCGTGAACCTGGGGGATGTGCACATGCGGATTCTCGGCAAAATGGCGGGCAAACTCTTCTAGGTTTCTCTTTTCATAGGTAAAATCCAGCTCACGCAGCAGCGTTCGGCGGAACTGGCGCAGGACAGCCACTGGCTGGTAGGGGCGCACTGCGGGCGTGTGCTTTTCCAGCAGCTCTGCCAGGGCCTGCAGGATCTCCAAGTCCGTGCTCACACGCGCTTCAATGCCGCAGCGGCGGATCTTGACCACCACGCGCTCACCACTGTGCAGCCGCGCCCCATACACCTCGGCGATGGAGGCCGCCGCCAGCGGTGTCTGATCAAACTCTGCAAAGAGTTCGGCCACCGGCAGCCCCAACTCACGTTCAAGCGTCTGCCGCGCCACCCCATCGGCTTCTGCTGGCACATTGGCCTGCAGCTCGGTCAGCTCCGCCGTCAGTTCTGGCCCGATCAAATCCGCGCGTGTGCTGAGCATCTGCCCTAGCTTGATCGTCGTCGTGCCCAGTTCCGTCAGCGCCAGCCGCACCCGTGCCGCCGTGGTGATGCCCGCCAGTGCCTGCCCATCCGCGCTTTTCAGCCGATCATTCAGCCAGGGATAGTCAAAACCGCCGAATAAATCTGCCAGCCCGTACTTGCCCAGCACGGCGGCGATCTCGCCCAGTCTCTTGGCATGGCGTTCTAGGCGCGCGATGGCATCCATTTTCATCATCCCAGCATACACAGGGCCGCCTGTCTGTCGAAGAATGCTGCGGGTGCTTCACGCCGCCTGCATTGTGCTTCTTTGACTAGTCCCGGCAGCCAATCCTGCCAAGACTTCAAAAGGGACACCCCTCATGTTCGCAGCCCTTTCGCAATGGATGAATGGCACGCCTGATGCCGCCGCACTTTTTTCATTCCGCTCCCCGTTTGTCTTTGAATCATGCTCACCTACCTCCTGCTCGCCAGCCTTAGCACCGCCATCCCCCGCGAAGCCTTACCCCTAGATGCTGCGGAATGGCCGCTGAACTATCGTCTGCACCTCGATGGTGCCGCCAAGGTGAGGCTGGCGGAGGATTTGACGATCACCCTCGACGCCAAGGGACCGCACGATCTTGCCGTGGAGCATCCCGCGCAGGGCGCGCCCGTCCTGCGCCTGTGGAGCGCCGGTCAGCTCGTGCGCGGGCCGGAGGAAGTGCCAGCTCTGGCGCGCACCGGTGCCCAGGACTTTCCAGACGCGGCTCTGGATCTTGGCACCGACTTCACCGCCATGGCGCAGTTTGAAGCGAAGGGCCAAGGCACGCTCTTTTCCCTCTGCGCGCCCGAAGGCAAATGGTCGCCGGATGCCAAGGCGCTCTTCATCCGCGGCGGACGGCTGGTGTATGACATCGGCTGGCTGGGCGCATTGACCGCGGGTCCCAAAGTGAACGATGGCAAGCCGCACACGGTGGTTTTGCGCGTCAGCAGCGGCACAGCGCGCCTTTGGCTGGATGGCAAAGGCATCGGAGAGAAGGCGAACTTCACGCGGCCTGATCAGAAAGGGCACGTTTTCAAAGTGGGCCGCGCCGCGCCCAATTTCGCCGGCGACTTCACTGATGGCAAAATCGCTGCCGTGAAGGTGTGGAAGCGCGCCTTGCCTGAGGGCGAGATCGCGCTGCTTTTCAAAGATGGCGGCGCGGGCGCGAACACCCCAGACTTTACCCACACGCCAAAAGGGGGCGGGAAGCCGTCCATCGAGGGCGGCAGCGGCTGGGTGCAGGCGCTGGAGCGCAGCGACCACGCGGAGATCGTCAGCGGATGGAATGAGGCGACGCTGAAA
Source organism: Prosthecobacter sp. (assembly GCA_020216965.1). GTDB lineage: Bacteria > Verrucomicrobiota > Verrucomicrobiia > Verrucomicrobiales > Verrucomicrobiaceae > Prosthecobacter. The sequence goes on along the minus strand of JAIWOJ010000427.1, from coordinate 1,221 downwards.
GAGGGCGAGACAATTTACAAAACACTCTGCGTCGTCTGTCACGGCACCGTGGAGCAGCCGGGCTCACTGCCCACCGCGCTGCGCTTTGCCGAAGGCCAGTTCAAAAACGGCTCGGACCCCTACTCCATGTATCTCACCCTCACCAAAGGCTTCGGCCAAATGGTGCCGCAGCCGCAATACACCACGGCGCAAAAATACGCCGTCATTCAATACATCCGGGAAACCTTCCTGCGCCCGCACAATGCCTCCCAACTGAAGGAAGTCACCCTCGCCTCGCTGCCACGCGGATTGGCACGCGCCGAGGAGGAAAAGCCCGACACCTCTCTGCCGCCGTATCAGCGCATGGAGCTGGGCAACACGCTCTTCTGGACCCTGGAGGTCGCACCGGGCAACATCGCGCAGAAGGGCATCGCCATCCGCCTCGACGACGGCCCCGGCGGCGTCACGAAGGGCCGCGCCTGGATGGTGTATGATCATGACACGATGCGCGTGGCCACAGCGAGCACGGGTGCCTTTGTGGACTGGAAAGGCATCGCCTTCGATGGCAGCCACGGCACGCACACCAGCCTCATGGGGGATAAACCGCTCATCAACCCCGCAGCTCCAGGCTGGGCTCTCGGCGAGGATGGTTTTGCAGACCAGCGCACGGCGGCCAAAGACGGCAAAAAATACGGCCCCCACCCTGGCCTGCGCTTCCTTGGCCTTTACAAGCATCAAAACCAAAGCGTGATCGCCGCAGACATCCATGGCACGCGCGTGCTTGAATCACCCGCATGGATCGACTACGGCGCGACGCCCATCTTCATCCGCACCCTGAATGTGGCGGAATCCAAGCAGCCGCTCTGGCTGCGTGTCGCCCCGGAGAGCCTGAATGTTGTGCTCCTCGGAGATGGACGGCTGAGCCAGAAAGATGGCTTCTGGCTCGCCAAACTAGACTCAGGTGCCAAAGCGCGGCTCTTCATCTCGCAGGTGGATGCCGGATCGCTCGCTACCATGGCGAAAACCTACACCGCACCGCTCGACCTAGCTCCGCTCACAAAAGGCGGCCCGGCACAGTGGACGCAGACCGTTACCACCACCTCCATCGCAGGCAAAGAAGAGGCGGCCTTCATCACCGATGACTTTCCGCTGCCAGTGGAGAACCCTTTCCAAAGCTGGATGCGCCCTGGCAGCTTCGATTTCACACCCGATGGCAAGGCCGCCATCGTGGCCATGTGGAAC
>JAIWOJ010000426.1 GCA_020216965.1 Prosthecobacter sp. | reverse complement strand
AGGCCGCGTAGAGCAGGTTCACCCCCAGGATGCCCAGCGCCTCCGCCTGCAGCGGGTTGGTCGTATCCAGCAGGCGCACATGCAGTTGGATATCACAGGGCGGGCCGCCGGGTTCCGTCTGAAAGCGCAGCCCCATCCAGCCGTGGCATTCCTCCGTCGTGTCACGAAAGCCCTTCGCCCGCACCGTATTTGCCAGCGCAAAAAAGGTCGTATCCGCCCCACGCTTTGCCGCCAGGCGCTGCTGCACGATCTGGTATTCATGGTCCAGCATCGCCGTCATGCGCTCTCTGGAGACATAGCGGCGCGCCTTGCCATAAATCTCATCGCTAAACGTCATGTCGTAGGCCGACATCGTCTTTGCCACCGTGCCAGAGGCTCCCCCCGCGCGGAAAAACCAATTCGCGATCTCCTGCCCTGCACCGATCTCGGCAAAGGTGCCATAGACCTTATGCGCCAGGTTCAGGCGCAGCGCCTTTTCCAGAGTGCCAGGGCGTTCGTGGGCGGGGGGGAGGCTCATGCCGCGCATCCTAGGCAAATCAAGCCGTGAGGCAATCGCTAGGCTGCGTCTTTTCAGTCACCGCCTTCCTCCATTTGCTTACGTCATTCCCCTTGCCGCGCCCTCGCCTTGGTGCTCCTTTCGCGCCCCCTTGCCGGGGGCAGTCCAGCCTTTCGGCAAAACGCACCCCCATCGCCCTAAATACCCCATGTCCACTGACGCCAAAAACTCCCAAGCCCAAATGGAGAAAATCGTCTCCCTCTGCAAGCGCCGCGGCTTCATCTTTCAAAGCAGCGAGATCTACGGTGGCTGCGGCGGCGTGTGGGACTACGGCCCGCTTGGCGCGGAATTGAAGCGCAACCTGCGCACCGCCTGGTGGAACACCATGACCCGCGAACGCGAGGACGTGCTCGGCCTCGACGCCAGCATCCTCATGAATCCCGCCATCTGGAAGGCCAGCGGCCACGTCGATACCTTCGCCGACCTCATGCGCGAGTGCTCGCTGACCAACAAGCGCGTCCGCGCTGACCATGTGGAGCCGCAGGACGGCGTCGTCATGAAATATAGCGGTGCTAAGTCACCGACCGGCTGGCGCTGGGATCGCACCATCTCCGCCTTGCTGAAAAATGGCGAGCACATCGAGAGCTTCCGCAAACGCATCCGTGCCCTCATTGCCCAAAACGCAGGCGAAGCCGCCGGCAAACCTGAGGAAATCGAATTGCTCGGCGAGGAAAAAATCGACGCCGTGAATGGCAGCATCGACTTCCATCCCGAGACCGGCGGCGCGCTGGGCGAGGCACGGCCCTTCAACCTCATGCTCAAGACCTACCTTGGCCCCACAGCCACCGAGGCAGATGTCACCTACCTGCGCCCGGAAACCGCGCAGGCCATCTTTGCGCAGTTCAAGAACGTCTTCGACTCCAGCCGCGTGAAGGTGCCCTTTGGCATCGGCCAGATCGGCAAGGCCTTCCGCAACGAGGTCACGCCGAAGAACTTTACCTTCCGCAGCCGCGAGTTTGAGCAGATGGAGCTCGAGTTCTTCATCAAGCCCGATGAAGCCGTGGAAATCATCTGTGGCGAGGTCGCCAAGTGGCATGAAGGCGCGGATTTGAGCGAGCCGCAGCCCAACTGGGGCTGGGAAATGTGGCACCGCTACTGGGTGGCTGAACGCACGAAGTTCTATGAAGGCATCGGCCTTGGCGACGTGCTGGAATACTACTGGCAGACGCCCGAAGACCTAGCCCACTACGCCCGCGCCTGCGTGGACATTTTGTGCGAGTTTCCCTTCGGCACGGAGGAGCTGGAAGGCATCGCCGCGCGTGGTGACTTCGACCTTTCTCAGCACCAGAAGCACAGCACCAAGTCCCAAGAAATCTTCGACGAAGAACTCAAAAACGCCGCCGCCAAGCTCACCGACGAGCAAAAGGAAGCCCTCATCCAGAAGCGCCTCGCTGCTGAGCAGGCCAAGGTCAAAGGCGAGCCCATGCCCGAGGCCGAAGTGCGCGCCTGGTTTGAGCGTCTCTTCAAAGGCAACTACGTCCCCCACGTCATCGAACCCTCCGCCGGGCTCGACCGCATGGCGCTCGCCGTCATCGCCAAGGCTTTCAGCGAGACCGAAAAGGTCGATGACAAGGGCAAGAAGGAGATCATCACCGTCCTGCGCCTGCATCCGCGCGTGGCCCCGATCAAGGTCGGCGTCTTCCCGCTGCTGAAGAACAAGCCCGAACTCGTCGCCAAAGCCCGCGAAGTCTATGCGCTGCTGAAAAAGCACATGAACTGCTTCTATGACGAGACCGCCTCCATCGGCCGCCGCTATGCCCGCCAGGACGAAGTCGGCACGCCCTTCGGCGTCACCATCGACTTTGAAACCCTGGGTGAAAAAGGGCCCGAGCTGCAAGACACCGTCACCCTGCGCCACCGCGATAGCGGCGAGCAAGAGCGCGTGAAAATCAGCGACCTACTGGGCAAGCTGCTCCCGCTGGTCAGTTAGTTCCGGGCTCAACCCCATCGACCGCGCCCCGCCAGGGACTCCGTCGCTCGACATCGAAACCGGAATGCCCCCGGATTCCGCCCCCCAGCAGACAAGTGGATCTGCAACCCTGGGAACTTCGGAATCCGGGTTGACTCTGCCCTGCGGGTTAGCGCATTCTTGGGGCTCCCCCCAACCTAAAGCCCAGCCCTCCGAGTGCTCTCCAGCCAGAATTTTGATCCATCGCCTGAATCCTCAGCACCAGGCAGGACCGCCATGCTGCTGCGGCCCCTGCGCGCCGCATGGCATTGGCTGGTGCCGCCCACGCAAGCACACAAAGATCGGCAATCCCGCACGGCAAAAATCACTGCCATCAGTCTGCTCGGCATTGGCAGCCTAGGGCTGCTGTTTCTGGGCTACAAATTCGCTGGCCCAGCCAAGCAAGCCATTCAGGACTGGCGCGCCGAGCGCCTCTACCAGGAGGCTTTGCAGGACACCTATGACAAAAACTACATGCAGGGCTGGGACAAGGTGCAGCGCGCCGTCAAAATGTCCCCAGACCACCTGAATGCCATGCGCTTGACGGCGGAATACCTGACCATGATGAAGCGCCCTGAAGCGCTGCATTTCCTAGACCAAATCGAAAAACGCAAGGCCACCACCCAGCAAGACCGCATCTTGCGCGTGCGCGCCATGGTGGGCCTGGGGCGCGGCCAAGAAGCCTCCAGTGTGCTGGCAGAACTGTTTGCTGAGCAGTCCCCCGACGAAGCGCTGATGAGCCTCGCAGAGCAGGTCTGGCGCGGCACCCAGAAAGAGGAAATGGTGCTCAAAGCGCTGAAAACCTACGCCGAAAGCCATCCTAATGACCGGCTGCAC
>JAIWOJ010000425.1 GCA_020216965.1 Prosthecobacter sp. | reverse complement strand
TAGCCGATGCCCATCATGATGATCCAGCGCTCGTTTTGGCTGATCTCGTTGGAGCGCCACTGCTCCACGTCCTTCTGCATCTGGATGTCCTCAGGCTCCCAGTGGTTGGCCTTCATGGTGCGGTAGAGGTCATAGGCCCACTGATACTTGAGAGGCAGCAGATTAAAGGTCATGCTCTTGCGGCCATTGATCACTTTCTTGCTCGCGAAGGCGGCCTCCGCTTTATCTTGATCAAGGGGGAACTCACGATTGCCGATTTTGTAGGTCTTTTCCATGTCAGGAGAGAGGGGGAGTGGGTGTTAGTTTGGGAAAGTGAGAGGTCAGCTCAACCTGGTAATAAACACCAGATATTGCGCGGACGGATGGCGAGCTTGCACAATATCTTGTGGATGGTCGAGGTCTTTTTACCCTACCCTTTGTGTCGGGAATGTTGCACGGCGCAGAAATCAGCGTTCCACGCGCGAAAAAAAATTTATGGCGTCAAAATGGCAATTTTACCCCATAATTTTCATATTTCACGCCCTCGCCTTTTGTCACTTTCGTCAGAGAAGAAATGTGAATAAGTGTCATTTTATGCCTCGCAAAACCGCGAAAATGGGGGCTAAGGCAGGGAGTTGTTCACAACTGGCATCCGATTATTCGAAATTATCTACCTTTGGCGGCACCTGAAAATAGGTGAAAATTTCCCTGGACAGTTGGGGGCTGCCATCGGCTGGCCACAGCGGCCTCTAAATCTGTCGTTTTGGCAGCTTCCTGGCACGAAAAACAGCAACTCATCGGGTAGCATGGCAGCGTGTTTTAGCCCGGATGCCGCTATTGGCCCTTTCCTTGCCAGGAAGCACGCCGCTTTCACTGAGGGGCATGGACTTTGATGGTCAGCATCAAGCTAGAGCCATTGCATAGGCTGTGCGCTGGTTCAGGCAGCCTGCTCCATAGCCTCCATTTCAGCTTCCAGGCGCTTGCGCTCGCGCAGGCGGACATTGGAATCAAGGATGCGCTTGCGTAGGCGGATGCTCTTTGGGGTGGCTTCCACGAGTTCATCCGGGGCGATGTATTCGATGGCGCGCTCCAGGCCGAACTTGATGGGCGGGGTGAGCTGGATGCCTTTGTCGCTTCCTGCAGCGCGGAAGTTGGTGAGCTGTTTGCTGCGGCAGGGATTCACGGGCAGGTCATCCGTGCGCGGGTTTTCGCCCACGATCATGCCTTCATACACCTGGTCGCCGGCGGTGATGAAGAGCTTGCCGCGCTCCTGGATGGTATCGAGCGCATAGCTGGTGGCCTCTCCCGATTCTGAAGAGACGAGCGTGCCCGTATTGCGCGTCTGCATGTGGCCGGCATGGGGGGCATACTCACGGAAAAGATGGCTGTGGATGCCGTGGCCGCTGGTCAGGTTCATCAGCTCGAACTCGAAGCCAATCAGGCCGCGGGTGGGGATGTAGGCCTGCAGGCTGGTGCGTCCACCGTGGGCGCTCATGTCCTCGATGCGGCCTTTGCGCTCGCTGATGGTCTTCATCACGCCGCCCAGGTAATCGTCTGGAACATCGACGTAGAGGGTTTCAAAAGGCTCCAGCAGGGTATCGCCCTCCTTTTTGGTGATGACCATGGGGCGGGAAACCAGCACCTCAAAGCCCTCCCGGCGCATCTGCTCCACCAGGATGGCGATCTGCATGGCACCGCGGGCACTCACGTCAAATACGCCCGCTAGGTCGGTATCCGCCACGGAGATCGTGACATTCATCTTCTGCTCCCGGTCCAGGCGGTCGCGGATCTTGCGGGAGGTCACATGCTCACCTTCGCGCCCTGCTAGCGGGCCGTCATTGACGGCGAACTGCATGACGATGGTGGGCGGATCGATGGCCACGAACGGCAGCGCCGCTGCGTCTGGGCTACCTGCCACCGTCTGCCCGATGTCCACGTCCTCAAAGCCGGAGATGCCCACGATGTCACCGGCGCTACCCACAGCGGTATCGCTGACAGCCAGGGTGGTGTATTGGAAAACCTTCGTGACCTTGACAGGCTTCGGCTTCTCATCCGGGGTCTTGCCAAGAAGGAAGACGCGGTCGCCCAGCTTCACGGTGCCGCGGGTCACCTTGCCGATCGCGACGCGGCCGACGAAGTTGTCCCAGTCGATGTTGGAGACGAGCATTTCAAAGCTGCCTTCCAGCTCCGCCTTCGGGGCCGGGATGTGCTTGACGATCTGCTCGAGCAGGAAGGTCATGTCCTTCTGCTCGCCCTCGGGCTTGTCGGTCACCCAGCCGGCGCGGGCGCTGCCATAAACGAAGGGGGCGTTGAATTGCTCCTCCGTGGCGTCCAGCTCCATCAACAGCTCCAGCACCTTGTCATGCACTTCGTCAGGCTTGATGTGCGGGCGGTCCATCTTGTTGATCAGCACGATGGGCTTGATGCCCTGCTGCATGGCCTTTTTCAAAACGAAGCGCGTCTGCGCCTGCGGACCCTCATAGGCGTCCACGACGAGCATCACGCCGTCCACCATCTTCATCACGCGCTCCACCTCGCCGCCGAAGTCGGCGTGGCCGGGGGTGTCCACGATGTTGATGATGTGGTCGTTCCAGTGGACGGAGGTGTTCTTGGCCTTGATGGTGATGCCCTTCTCACGCTCCAGGTCCATGCTGTCCATGGCGCGCTCGGCGATGGCCTGGTTTTCGCGGAAATTGCCGCTGGCGCGCAGCAGGCTGTCCACGAGGGTGGTCTTGCCATGGTCAACGTGCGCGATGATGGCGATGTTCCGGATCTTGGAGGGAGGCGTCATGAGTCTGTCTTGGGGGGGAAGGGGGCGCGGAGGCTAGCAGGTTTGGCCCCATTGGCAAACGAGGGTTTTGACACCACAGGCAGCACCCTCCAGGCCATCCATCCAGCCGCAAACAATAAGGTCAGGACACCTGCGCGACTGATCGGAGCCATGACCAAACCACTTTTTGTCCTGCGAAAGCCCAACAACGCAACTCTCGCTGCACAAGGGTATTTCTGGATTGTGCGTTGTTTAGCGTTGTTTAGACTTGGCGTGACATCGCGTGTGGTTTCCAAGCTGAAGCTTGAACAACAAACCTCCGTTTCAACGCGCTAAAGCTTCTTGTTCCTCTGTTGCGTCTGTTTATTCCGGATGACGCTTTTCCAGGTAACAGGGGCATTCCTGCCCCTGAGAAGAGCGGCATGCGGGTTTAGCGGCCAGCATTTTCCGAAGACGCTGGCATGGGGAGCTCGGGTTTGTTTCCTACAGGATTCGTCGCGGCGGGTTGAGCCGGGGGTGCTGGGCTGGACAGGGTGGATGGTGCCTGGTTGCTGCGCTCAGGTGGTGCGGAGGGCGCGCTGTCTTCCGCAGGCA
>JAIWOJ010000424.1 GCA_020216965.1 Prosthecobacter sp. | reverse complement strand
CGGTGCTTATCTGTAATGACATAGCGCCCAGCCGGGGTGGCGTAGCCGGCACGCCCGGTCGAGACTGGGCAGCTATCGATCACCCGCCCTTCTTTGGTGACCCAGGCGCGCTGGGTGCTGAGATTCACTGTGACGAGCACATTGGGCTCAGAATCCGGATCTCTGCCCAAAAGGATGCGCATGAGAAAGAGGTAGCCCTGAGTGGCTGCGAAATTGATGGGATAGCGATGGTAGCGGGTGGTGCATTTGGCTGGGGATGCGCCCCAGCGCATGAGCAGGGCTGCACCCTCCACATCTCCACGCGAGGCGCAGGCGATCAGCGGGGTGACGCCGCGGTCACTCTCCAGCGCGTTGCGTAGATCGCGGATGGTCACGCGGTTCAAGATGGCGGCCGTCACAGGATGGGCAAAGCGTGTGTTTGGGTCTGCCCCAGCCGCGAGCAGGGCGCGGTAAATCTCTACCCCACGGCGCAGGGAGGCCAAGGGCAGCGGGGGCTGTTTTTCTAGGCCGGGCTGCTGAAAATCGGCCCCACCGTAGAGAAGGGCGCGCACACTCTCTGCCGCCCCCAGCCGCACAGCCAAGCACAGCAGGGTATCACCGGCGGGGGTGCGCTCGTTGGCATCCGCTCCATGCGCGATGAGCTGGGAGATCCACTCCGCATCATCAAGCATGACGGCATAGCCCAGCAGAGGCATGCCCCCCAAGGGCGGGACATGGGTGCGAAAAAAATCCGCCACATCGTCCCTGAGCGGTGTCCAGGGCCACGCAGGCACGGCTTTTAAGATGACTTCAGGTGGGCTCACACTGTCCTCGGCGAGGGCAGGCGGAGGCATCTTCGGGCTCTCGCGACCAGGCTCAGTGGGCGAATGGCTCAGGGGTTTTGGCGGGGCGGGGGGTGTCACGAGCCTAGCGGGATTGTGCGTGGGCTGGGCCTTTGCCTGCCTGCTCAGTAGCGAGGCTTTTAGGTAAGGCACGGGCACCTCCTTGAGGCGGACCTGGCCGCTCACCATCACCACCAGCACCACCACGCCCAGCACCGTCGCCGTCAAGACACATCCATAAAGGATGGGCAAGAGGCCATGGAGTGTTTTGGAAAGCCGGGAGGTTTTCTGAGACATCGGGGCGCAGGTCTAACGTCAGTTTTTTGTAACGTCGAGTCAGGATTTGCCGCCAGCGAGAATCCTGCCATGATTGATTCTCAAAATAGCAGTGCAATTCTAGATTTTATAATTTTAAGCCGCCGCATGAAGCCTACCGACATTCGCCTGACCTCCTGTGAAGTCTATTTCCTACCCGTCAGCATGCGTGTGCCCCTGAAATTCGGCCCGGAAACCGTGACCAACACCGTGTGCCTGCGGGTAAAAGTGGGGGTGGAGGACCGCAGCGGCCGGAAAGCCGAAGGCTGGGGCGAGACGCCGCTGAGCGTCTCCTGGGTCTGGCCCAGCACCCTCAGCGTGAGCGCGCGCGCGCGGCGCATGGAGGAGTTTTCCATCCGCCTGGCGCGGGCGCTGGTCGGCTCTGGCCTGTGCGGGCACCCCCTGGAGATCGGGGCGGATTTCATCCATGGACCGCTGGCGCAGGAGCTGCGCGCGGCCAATGAGGCCGCCGGCGGCCCAGAGATGCCCTACCTGGGCTCCCTGGTGGCTTTCAGCGCCTTTGACATCGCCACGCACGATGCCTATGGCCGCCTGCACGGCCTGGACGTGTATGCCACCTACGGGCCGCAGCACCTGACGCGGGACCTCAGCGCCTTCCTGGAGGCAGAGCCAGGCAGCGGCGTGGATTTCCGGGGGCGCTACCCGCAGGACTTCTTGGTGCAGCAGCCGCCTACCCGGCTGCCCGTCTGGCACCTCGTGGGCGGCGTGGATGCCCTGGAGGCGCAGGACCTCACCGGTGCGGAGCCCCAGGACGGCCACCCCGTGCTGCTGGCGGACTGGATCCGGCAGGACGGCCTGAAGTGCCTGAAAATCAAGCTGCGCGGCAACGACGCCGCCTGGGACTACGAGCGTGTGCTGCGCGTGGGCAGGATCGGCCTGGAAAACGGCGTGCGCTGGCTGAGCACGGACTTCAACTGCACGGTCACGGACCCCGCCTATGTGAATGAGATCAACGACCGCCTGCTGGCGGAGCAGCCGGAGATCTACGCCCGCACCCTGTATGTGGAGCAGCCCTTCCCGCATGACCTTGAGGCCAACCAGATCGACGTACGCAGCGTCTCCGCCCGCAAGCCGCTCTTCCTGGATGAAAGCGCGCATGACTGGCAGTTCGTGCGCCTGGGCAGGCGGCTGGGGTGGAGCGGCGTGGCGCTGAAGACCTGCAAGACCCAGACCGGCGCGCTGCTCAGCCTCTGCTGGGCCAAGGCCCACGGCATGCCCCTCATGGTGCAGGACCTCACCAACCCCATGCTGGCCATCATCCCCCACGTCCGCCTGGCCGCCCACGCGGGCACCATCCAGGGCGTGGAGTGCAATGCCATGCAGTTCTACCCCGCCGCCTCAGCGGCGGAGGAGCGCGTCCACCCCGGCCTCTACCGCAGGCGCGGCGGCGTGGTGAACCTGGGCACCCTCCAGGGTGCCGGATTCGGCTACCGCGTGGAGGAAATCGGCCGCGCCCTGCCGCCCGCTGCTGCCACCGTTTGACCCCGCTTTTGCGCCGGAGCTTGTAACCACGCCATTTTGCGGCTACTCAGCCGGTTCATGTTTGTCGATCAGATCAAAGTCTATGCCCGCGCCGGAAAAGGCGGTGATGGCTCCATGCACTTTCACCGTGGAAAATTCCGCCCCAAAGGCGGCCCCGATGGCGGCGATGGCGGCAAGGGCGGCAGCGTCATTTTACTGGCTGACCCCAGCACCAACAGCCTGCGCACCTATTTCTTCAATTCCAAACTCATCGCCCAAGATGGCGACAAGGGCGGTGCCAACCAGTGCACTGGCCGCAGCGCTGAGGATGTGATCTACAAAGTGCCCGTGGGCACCGTCATCTCCAAGATCACGGAAGTGGAAGACCCCGAAACCGGCGAGCTGGTGGAGACCTTTGAGCCCTTTGCCGATCTCACCACCCCCAACCAGACCTTCGTGCTCTGCAAAGGCGGCAAGGGCGGCAAGGGCAACGTCCACTTCAAGACCTCCACCCACCAGGCCCCGCGTGAGTTCACCCCAGGCGAGCCGGGGGAGGAAGGCCGCTTTCACTTTGAGCTGCGCAGCATCGCCGATGCCGGGCTGGTCGGCTTTCCCAACGCGGGCAAGTCCACCCTGCTCTCCAAGCTCAGCGCCGCCAAGCCCAAGATCGCCAACTACCCCTTCACCACCCTCCAGCCCATGGTGGGTGTGATTCACTTCAATGAAATCCGCCGCGGCACCCTGGCCGACATCCCCGGCCTGAT
>JAIWOJ010000423.1 GCA_020216965.1 Prosthecobacter sp. | reverse complement strand
TTCTTGCGAACAGTGCCTTGTGGGGTTTCGGTATTGCATTCGTCATTGAGCGCCTATCAATTCGTTGGAGGCAAGCGCGAGTGCCTCAGTTCTGACGTTCCCCCAGGCTCTGCCCCTGAATTGCGTCTCGCCCTCTTGCTTCCGCTGCTAGGCCGCGCCATCGGCTGGGTGTGAAAGTTCCGCACCTCATCATCGCCCAGATCATCCGCACGCTGCATGACATCTTTGTGGACCGTCGCTATTCGGACAAGGCGGTGGAGTTTGCCTTCAAGAACCATCCTCAGTGGGGCAGCCGCGACCGGCGGCTGTTTGCGGAGTCAGTCTATGAATGCGTGCGCCACTGGCGCTGGCTCTGGCATGTGGCCGGGCTGCCGGACGAGGAGCATGGCCGCCGGGAATGCATCGGCGATGAGCATCTGTGGAGCGTGTGGGCGGCGCAGTGGCTGCTGAGCGGGAAGGACCTGCCGCCCTTTGACGAGCTGGCTGGCATCCGCGCGATGGACATCCGCGCCCGAGCCAGGGAAAAAGATAGCCTGCCTGCGGTGATCCGCCTTTCCCTGCCTGACTGGCTGGACGCGCGCTGCGCCCGGGAGCTGGGAGATGCCTGGCCTGCCATCCGTGAGACGCTGAACCAGCCCGCCGAGGTCTATCTGCGCACGAACACGCTGAAAACGGACCGCCGCAGCCTGAAGGAGCGGCTGGGGCAGGATGGCTTCATCACGGAGGCGCTGAAGTCCATCCCCACCGCGCTGGTCATGCAGCAGCGCTACAATGTCTTTAGCATGGCGGCCTTCAAAGAGGGGCTTTTTGAGGTGCAGGACGCCTCCTCCCAGCGTGTGGCACCCTTTCTCCAGGTGGAGCCGGGCATGAAGGTCATCGACGCCTGCGCGGGTGGTGGCGGCAAGACGCTGCACCTGGGCGCGCTGATGCAGAACAAGGGCAAGATTTTGGCCCTAGACGTGCATGACTGGAAGCTGAAGGAGCTGCGCAAGCGCTGCGGCCGCGCCGGGGTGGATGTGGCGGAGACGCGGTTGATCGAGGGCAGCAAGACGATCAAGCGCCTGGCCAGCCATGCCGACCGCCTGCTACTGGACGTGCCCTGCTCCGGCCTGGGCGTGCTGCGGCGCAATCCCGATGCCAAATGGAAGCTGAGCGAGGTGGAGATCGACCGCCTGATCGTGGAGCAGCAGGACATCCTGACCCGCTACTGCGCGATGGTGAAGCCGGGCGGCAAGCTGGTGTATGCCACCTGCTCCATCCTGCCGAGCGAGAACGAGCAGCAGGTGCAGAAGTTCCTGGCCACCCATGGCTCGGAATGGACGCTGGAGGAGGAGCTGAAGCTGAACCCGGCGGAAACCGGCCACGATGGCTTTTATGCCGCGCGGCTGGTGCGCACAGCGACTGCCAGCCCGGCGGAGGCGGTGTGACGCATTTCACCTGAACTTTGTCGTGACGCTCTGTGGCGCGCTTGCTTTGCTAGCCGCCCTTTCCCACCTGCCATGAAGCCCATCGTCCAGATCAGCCTTGACCTTACCAACATTGATGAAGCCCTGGAGACTGCTGCGCTGGCGGTGCGTGCTGGGGTGGACTGGCTCGAGGCTGGCACGCCGCTGATCCTCGCGGAAGGTCTGCACGGCGTGCGCGCCCTGCGGAAAGCTTTCCCTGCCATTCCGATCGTCGCTGACCTCAAGACGATGGACGGTGGCTACCTGGAGGCCGAGATGATGGCCAAGGCTGGGGCCACGCATGTCGTCGTGATGGCCCGCGCTCATGCGGAGACGGTGAAATGCGTGGTGAAGGCCGGGCGTGACTTTGGCTGCAAGGTCATGGGAGACAACATGGTGTGTGAGGACATGGTGGCAGGGGCCAAATGGCTAGAGGATCTGGGCTGCGATTACGTCATCCACCACATCGGCTATGACGAGCGCCGGGGCATCGCGGCTGCCGGGCACCGGATGCCCAGCCCACTGGATCAGTTGCGAGAGGTGGTGCAGGCGGTGAAAGTGCCCGTGCAGGCGGTCGGCGGGCTTACTCTAGAGCAGGCCATCCAGTGCCCGAGCTACGGTGCGCCCCTGGTGGTGCTAGGTGCGCCGCTGACCATTGATGCCGACGCTTTCAAAACGGCTGACGGTGACCTGGAGGCATCTCTGCGAATGATTTGTGAGGCGGTGCATGCGCAAGAGGTCGCAAACTAGAGTGAAGGACGGTGCAGTGTGCCTGGAGGCTAGGGCGGGCTGTGATGGGCCTGCCTGAGGGCTTGGGTCAGCGTTCCTCGATCCAGCGCGGGGCGGGATAGCTGCCTAGGACTTGGACTTTGCAGTTTTGGCCTGTCAGCGTCTGCATGGCGTCTTGCAGCAGGGCATCTTCATGGTGGCCGCTGATTTCTAGGAAAAAGCGCGCTTGGCTGCTGGGGCTATCACAGGGCACGGGGCGGTTTTCGATCTGACGGACGTTGACGTTGCGGTCGGCAAAGACTTTGAGGATCTCTAGCAGGGCACCGACGCGGTCAGCGGCGTGGACGACGAGCATGGTATTGTCGTTGCCGCTGGGCGCACCGCTGCGGCGGCCTAGAATGATGAAGCGTGCACGGCAGGAGAGCTCGCGCGGGCTGCTGGCGATGACTTTGAGGCCGTGAAGTTCAGCGCCCAGTGGGGTGCCGAGTGCGGCAGATGACTTTTCTGTCTCTGCATGGGTGGCGGCGAGGCTGGAGGAGGCACTCTCCACGAGGCGCACGCCGGGGAAGCGGCGGCCTAACCAATCGCGGCAAGGGGCGAGCATCTGGGGATGGCCGTAGATGGCGGTGGGGGGGGCATCGTCCTGCTGTGCCATGACGATGGTTTCCAGCTTCCAGAGGATCTCGGCATAGATTTGGAGCTGGGAATCCACGAGGTGATCTAGGGTGTGATGCACGGCCCCCTCGGTGCTGTGCTCGATGGGCAGGACAGCATAGTCAGCCTGACGGGAGGCGACACGGGCAAAGGCACCCTGGATGGCGTCTTCGGCGATGTATTCGACGCTGTTGCCAAACTTGTGAACGGCGACCTGATGGGTCCAGGAGCCTGCGGGGCCGAGGTAGGCGATTTTCAGGCTGTCCTCCAGGGCGAGGGCGGCGCTCATGATCTCGCGGAAAATGGAGCGGATGGCCTTTTCCGTGAGCTTGCCCTGCTGGGCGGTGTTGATGAGGCAAAGTTTGCGTAGCAGAGCCTCCTCACGGCCTGGGACGTAGATGTCGAGGCCGTCGCGTTTTTTGACCTCAGCTACGCGCAGGACGAGGTCGGCACGGGCGTTGAGGAGGCGGATGAGCTGCTCATCAATGGCATCGATTTCCTGGCGGATGGCCTGGAGGTCCAGCCCTGAGCGGTCTGGGGCAGGCTCATGGGGG
>JAIWOJ010000422.1 GCA_020216965.1 Prosthecobacter sp. | reverse complement strand
CAGACCTGGAATCACAAGCTCAGTAGCGATTTCCTCGACGCCTTTGGCCGCCCCAATGCCAGCCAGGAATGCCCATGTGAAAGAGAGCGCAAGCCCAGCGTGGTGCAGGCGCTGCACCTGATGAACTCCACCAACCTCCAAGCCAAACTCACCAGCAGCAGCGGACGGGTAGCTCAGTTAGTGAAAAGTGATCTGCCAGAGCCTCGGCTCGTCAGCGAACTCTATCTCGCCGCCTACAACCGCCTGCCCAGTGCCCCGGAGTTGAACACCGCCCTGCGCTTCTTTAACACGCCAGGCAGCACGCGCCAGACCGCGGCAGAAGACCTCGCCTGGGCTCTCATCAACTCAGCCGAGTTCGTCTTCAACCACTAGAACCAGCTCCCCAAGTTCTTCGTGGGGCAGATACACTTGGCTGTTGGGAAATCAAAAAAAAAAAAAAAAGGGCTTTTTTCTCAAGCACCCTCCTTGTTCTTCACCGCGTCCCACGCAGCGTCCATTTCATAAAGGCTGAGGCTGCCGTCCAGCTTCTTGCCCATCGCTGCCAGCGCACGCTCCATCTCGTGAAAACGGCGCGTGAATTTATCGTTGGCCGCTGCCAGTGCAGGCTCTGCCTCCAGGCCAAGTTTTCGTGCTAAATTCACCACAGTAAAAAGCAGATCCCCCAGTTCCTCCTCCACGGACTTGACCTGCCCAGTGGAGATCGCCTGCTCTAGCTCTGTGATTTCCTCCCGTAGCTTCTCAAAGACAGGTGCCGCAGTCGGCCAATCAAACCCCACACGAGCGGCCTTTTTTTGCAGCTTCTGCGCGCGCATCAGCGCAGGTAGGCCAGCCCCCACCCCCTGCAGCATCCCCTCTTTTTCCACCCCTTTCTCCTGGCGCTTGATCGCATCCCACTGCTTCAGCACCGCCTCTGAATCAGCCGCCTGAGCTTCGCCAAAAACGTGGGGGTGACGGCGCACCAACTTATCAGCCAGCATGTGTGCCATACGATCCAGGTCAAAGGCTCCCGTCTCGCTTGCGATTTCAGCGTGCAGCACGGGCTGTAGCAGCAGGTCACCCAGTTCCTCGCACATTAGCGCAGGGTCACCGGCCCGGATCGCGTCTGCCACCTCGTAGGCCTCCTCCAGCAGATGAGGCACCAGACTCTCGTGCGTCTGCTCACGATCCCAGGGACATCCTCCCGGAGCGCGCAGGCGGTGAACAATGGAACGAAGGCGGGTAATACCGTCAGGGTGATCGATAGACATGGACTGCCCGCTAGCGCTAAAATCCATGCCCGGCATCGAAAAAGTTTGCGCACTGCCGCCCGGTGCCTACCCACTCCCTGCCTCCATGCAACGCTGCCCCGCGTAACCCATACAACCCCTCCTCTCATGGCCTCTGAAAACGTCCTCAACCTCAACGAAAGCACTTTTGATTCCGAAATCGCCGCCTCCACTGTCCCCGTCATCGTGGATTTTTGGGCGGAATGGTGCGGCCCCTGCCGGATGCTCAGCCCTGTGCTGGATCAGCTAGCAGCGGAGAAAGCAGGAGCCGTCAAAGTTGCCAAGGTCAACGTCGATGAAAATCCTGGCCTCGCTGCCAAGTTCGGAGTGCGATCGATCCCGATGCTGCTTTTCATCAAAAATGGTGAGGTCAAGGACACCGTCGTCGGTGTGCAGAGTAAAGATGCCCTCCTTCGCAAGGTTGAGGCCATCGCCTGATGAAGCCCCTTGCATTCGCCTTTCCCTGCGAAACAGCTTTCCGCAGGGGAAGTTACTGATTATGCATAGGCGCATTCTCCCACATGCCGCCACCGCCTGCCCGCCGCTCTTCCCCTACCCAAAAAACACCACCGCCTGGCAGTGAGTCCTGGCCGCGTCCCTGGGCGCAGATGAGGTACTACACCTATCACCCAGCCGTCTTCCCCAACATGGTGGGCGCTGTCTCTAGCGATGCCGGCCCTGGTGACCTCGTGGCTGTCTTTGACAAAGATGGCCGCCGTTTCGGTGCGGGCTATTACAATCCTCGCGCTCGCGTCCCTCTGCGTGTTCTTCATCATGGGGATCAACCCTTTGCTGAGGCTGACCTTGATACCCTGCTACGCCAAGCCATCTGCCTCAGGCGAGACACGCTGAAGTTAGCCCCGGATACAGATACCTACCGGGTTGTGCATTCTGATGGCGATGGACTGAGCGGCCTCATCGTCGATCGCTACGCAGATCTACTTTCCATTGAGGTCACTACCCTCGGTTCATGGCGCCGACTGCGCCGCTGGCTGCCCATCCTGCATGAAGAACTAGGCACCCGTGGGCAAGTCATTCGCGTCGATCCAGAGATCGCTCTCATGGAGGGCATCCGCATCGCCGATGTGCCAGAGGTCACTCAACCCAGCCCACCAACCGTCAAAGTGCGTGAGCATGGCGTGCGATACCTTGTCAACTTTGAGGCAGGGCATAAAACAGGCTTTTTCTGTGATCAGCGCGACAACCGCGTCAAACTCGGCAAGCTTGCCCATGGCCGGATGCTCGACCTCTGCTGCTACACCGGTGGTTTTGCACTTGCTGCCAAGCTGCTAGCTGGCTGCGATGAAGTCACTGGCGTGGATCTGGATGAAAAAGCCGTGGCGCAGGCTCGGCAAAATTCCAACCTCAATCAGACCCGGATTGACTGGATACATGCAGATGCCTTCACCTGGGCACGCCAGATGCTGCGCAACGGTGCGCAGTGGGACACGCTGGTGCTAGACCCTCCCAAACTGATCCATCACCGCGACCGCAAGGAAGAGGGCATCTTCAAATACCGAGACCTCAACGCCCTAGCTCTACAATTGGTGAAAAAAGGCGGCCTCTATGTCACCTGCTCATGCTCCGGTCTTCTTAGCACCGATGAGTTTGAGGATTTGGTCATCGGCACCGCCCACCGTCACGGAAAAAAACTCCAGATCCTAGACCGCACTGGCCCTGGCCTAGACCACCCCGTGATGTCCAACTGCCCCGAAAGCCGCTACCTCAAGGTGCTTTGGGCGCGGGTCATGTAGCCAGAATCTTCAGGCTCATATCTCTGGCCGATGCTGCACAGGGACTCGTGCCCCCACGGACATGAATCCCCCTAAACAGTCAGATGATCGTCCTAAATAAATCCTCAATCCTCCCCGCTCGCTGCGGCCAGGGCTGCAATGACGTTGATGTCTTCCAGCGTGGTCGTATCGCCCTTCAATGCCTCACCAGCAGCGATTTGCTTGAGGAGACGACGCATGATTTTGCCTGGGCGTGTTTTCGGCAGCGCCGCAGCGAAGCGGATCTCATCTGGCGTAGCCACGGGACCAATCACTTTACGGACGTGCTTCTTAAGCTCGTCTTCCAGCGCGCGGCTAGTCTGGATGCCCTCCTTCACCGTGACAAA
>JAIWOJ010000421.1 GCA_020216965.1 Prosthecobacter sp. | reverse complement strand
CTGATCGAGGCCCGCTGGGTGCCTCACCTCGGCATTCCTGAAGCGCCAAAGCAGGAATAGACGCAGCAAGGCCCAAAGGACTTGTTGCCCACCTCCCTAGCCCATGGCAAGGCCATCTTCCCCATGCTCACCAAGCGCATCATTCCCTGTCTCGACGTCAAAGAAGGCCGTGTGGTCAAAGGCACGCAATTCCTGCAACTGCGGGATGCCGGCGATCCCGTGGAGTGCGCGAAGGTTTACAACGCTCAAGGCGCGGATGAGCTGGTCTTTCTGGACATCACCGCCAGCCATGAGGAGCGCAAAACGATGGTCGATGTGGTGGCACGCACGGCGGAGAGCTGCTTCATGCCCCTGACCGTCGGCGGGGGCATCCGCACGGTGGCAGACATGCGGGAAATGCTGCTGGCCGGGGCGGACAAGGTGGGCATCAACACCGCCGCCGTGAAAACCCCGGAGGTCATCGACGCGGCGGCGGATGCCTTTGGCTGCCAGTGCCTGGTAGTCGCCATCGATGCCAAGCGCAACGACCGCGGCTCCTGGACGGTCTTTACCCATGGTGGGCGCAATCCGACGGCGCTGGATGCTGTCGAATGGGCGGCTGAAGTCTGCCGACGCGGCGCAGGCGAGATCCTGCTGACCAGCATGGATGCCGATGGCACCAAGGCAGGCTACGACATCGAGCTGACCCGCGCGGTGAGCGAGGCGGTGAGCATCCCCGTCATCGCCAGCGGCGGTGCGGGCAGCCTCCAGCACATGGCGGACGTGCTCAGCCTAGGGAAAGCAGACGCCGTGCTGGCAGCCAGCATTTTCCACTTCGGTGAATACACGGTGGGCGATGTGAAGAGCTACCTGGGTGCCCATGGGGTGCCGGTGCGACTTTGAGCGGCCTCAGGAGACGGCACGACGGCTGAAAAGGCCGTAGCGGGGGCTGAAGATGTAGGCCAGCAGGAACAGCGTGCCCAGCACCAGGATGATGGTAGAGCTGACGGACCAGCCCAGCGGATAGCTGAGGAAAAAGGCAGCTACAGAGCCGAAGCCCCCGATGATACCGCCGCCCCAAAACAGGGCGCGGGCGTCGTTTGTAAGCAAATACACCGTCGCCGCAGGGGCCACCATCAGGCCCACACTGAGGATGCAACCCACGGCCTGGAGTGAGGAGATCAGCACGAGGATGGTGATGGCAAAGGTGGCATAATTGAGGAAACGCACCGGCACGCCTAGGCTGGCGGCGATGTTGGGCTCAAACAGGTAGATCAAAAGGGGCCGCTGCAGCGCGGTGAGGCTGAGCACGGCCACCACGCTGATGCCAAAGGCGATCCACAGATCGCTATCCGCCATGCCGACAATGCTGCCAAAAAGCCACTCATCGAGCTTTTGGCGCACATTGAGCTGGGTGAGGATGAGATAGCCACCTGCAAATGCCGTGGTGTAGAGGATGCCCATGGACGTATCTTGGTCCAGGCGCGAGGTGCGCGAGAGGAAGATGGAGCCCAGCCCCACGATCAGGGCGGCAAAGACGGCACCAGCCAAAGCGCTCCACTGAGTCAGGCCCACAAGCAGGACGGCCAGGGCGATGCCAGGCAACAGAGCATGAGAAAGGGTGCCGATTTTCAGCGCTGATTTACGCAGCACCACAAAGGCACTGACAAAGCCGTTGGCAAACCCGATCATCAAGCAGGCCAGCAAGGCGCGCTGGGCGATCGGTTCAGCGAGGAAGTCTGAAAGGGTAGGCATGGATGGATGAAGGGCTGAAAAGCTGAAAGGCTGAAAGGGCTAGGGAGATGGAAGGAGGGGGCCTAGGAGCTGGATGAGATCCGACTGGGGGCGGGTGAGGTGGCGGGCCTGGAAGTGGGCAGCCTGGGCACCGAGAAAGTCGGCCTCATGTTCATCGCCGATGTGCAGGCAGGCGGCGGGCGGCAGATGGGCTAAGCGCGCGGCGGCTGTAAAGATGCCAGGATGGGGCTTGGCGTGGCCGGTCTGGGCAGAGGTGATGACGCCCTCAAAATAACCTGCCAGCCGAGTATTTTCCAAAATGCGGTGCAGACGCTGGTCAAAGTTGGAGAGAACAAACAGCCGGTAACGCCCCTGGATGGTCTCCAAGGCGGGCACGGTGTCTGGATAGGGCTGCCAGGCGGCAGCCGTCTCATAATGCCGGTAAAGATCCTCGAAAAGCGGCTGTAGCGCTGAATCTGGCAGAGGGTGCCCCATGGCCAGGGCGAAGGTGCTGCGAACCAAGGTCAACCACCAGCCGCGTTCCCCGTCCGCAGGCGGGATGCCTCCATGCTGAGGCTGCGGGTGCGCCTTCCATGCTTGGCGGAAGGCTTTTTCTAATTCCTCAGGAGCCGCTAGGATGCCATGCGCTGCGGCGAGCCGTGCATAAGTTGCGCCCACGGGCTCCGTGAGGGAGATGAGCGTGCCCGCCGCATCAAAAAACACGGCCTGCACTTCGCCGTCCCAGCCGCTCGGATGAGGGCTGGACCGCTCAGAGGGATCTTCAGCAGGCGCTTTCATAGGGTGCTGGCTGGTATGTCCGCGCCCTCGTAGGCTTTCGAGATATTCTCGGCCGTAAAACAGGTCTCCACAGGGCCAAAGGCGATCTGGGCGCGCCGGATGAGCAGCGCATCATCATAAAAACCGCGCACGGTCTGGAGGTCATGATGGCTAGCAATCAGCAGGCGCCCCTCCGCCGTGAGCTCACGGAACAGGCGGCTGAGGTTTTCTTGGGCGGGCTTATCCAGGCCGGTAAAAGGCTCATCCAGCAGAAGCACATGAGCCTCTTGAGCCAAGGCGCGTGCGATGAAAGCACGCTGCTGCTGCCCGCCTGAGAGCGCACTGATCTGGCGGTCCTGCAGGTCTAGCAGATTCATGGCAGCTAGGGCGCGTTCGACGATCTCCCCATCATGCGCAGAGTAGCTGCGCCACCAGCCCAGATTCGGGTAGCGGCCCATCTCGACCAAGCCACGCACGGTGATGGGAAACTGCCAATCTACATCCCCGCGCTGAGGTAGGTAGGCGATCTCGTGGCTGCTGCGGGTCAGCGGCTGCCCGCGCCAGACGATGCTGCCTGCATCGATCGGCAACAGCCCCGCCAAGGACTTCAGCAGGGTGCTTTTGCCGGCACCATTCGGGCCGATGAGGGCGATGCTCCGCCCGCATTCCGTGGCAAAGGAGACGCCATCCAGGGCCAGCACCTCACGGTAACTGACGCTCAGGGCACGGACCTCCAGACGATGCTGGTGAGCGTGGGCACAGCCAGCGCCCCAGCAGACATGTTCCTTGGTTTTTGTGGCTTGCATTTCGCAGGTCGGATTTAAGCGGCCTTGTTGAGGCAGCCGTGAGGTTGGAAGAGCCCATCGCGCTGACCGTGGCCCAAGGCGTGGGACC
>JAIWOJ010000420.1 GCA_020216965.1 Prosthecobacter sp. | reverse complement strand
TGGAACAGAGCGCTGTTCATGACGCTTGTTGGGATGATCAAACATTCTGGCCGCCGCCGACGGGCTGCCGCTTCTCCGCCGTCTGGGGGATGGTGGGACGTTCGACTTCCTCTTGGGCGTTGTGCAGCTCGCGCTCGAATTCATCACGAGCTTTCTTAAACTCGCCCATGCTCTTGCCGAGGCTGCGGGCAAAGGTGGGGAGCTTCTTGGCACCAAACAGAATCAGGACGAGGATGGCGATGATGACGAGCTCGGGGGTGCCGAGGGGGCCGATGCCGGCCAGGATGGGATGGAGATTCATAGGGTTGGGGGGGATGGTAGGTTCTTCAACGGAACGTTTCAAGCCGCGCTTTCCATAGAAAATCATGCTCCTGCGGCTTCAGGGGCAACTTCCTCTTTCTTTTTTTCCTTCCAGGTGCTCTGCACATACAGCTCGCGGAGCTGCTTGAAGTCCACCGGGGTCGGGCTGTCGGTCATCAGGTCGCAGGCCTTGTTGTTTTTCGGGAAGGCGATCACTTCGCGGATGCTTTCCTCACCAGCCACTAGCATGGCGATGCGGTCAAGCCCGAGCGCGAGGCCGCCGTGCGGAGGCGCACCAAATTTGAACGCCTCCAGGATGTGGCGGAATTTGATCTGCTGCTCCTCCGGCGTGACGCCGAGCACGCTGAACATCTTGGCCTGGAGGTCGCTTTCGTGAATTCGGATGCTGCCGCCGCCGAGCTCGTAGCCATTGAGCACCACGTCGTAGGCTTCGGCGCGGACTTTGCCGTATTCCCCAGCGTCCAGCAGGGGCACGTCCTCCGCTTTCGGGCGGGTGAAGGGATGGTGGACGGCCACCCAGCTCTGGTCTTCTGGGCTGTAGGCCAGCAGCGGGAAATCGATGACCCAGAGGAAGTTCAGCGCCGTGCTGCCTTTGGTGGTTTCCTGCATGTCAGCGATCTCCAAGCGCACGCGGCCGAGGATGTTGCAGGCTTCTTCCCAGGTGCCGGCATAGAAGAAGACGATGTCGTTTTCCTCGACGCCGAGCTTGGCGATGAGGGCCGCTTTCTCTTCCTCGCCAAAGAACTTCCAGAGGGGGCTCTTGTATTCGAGCACGCCTGCCTCGTTGCGCTCCACCTTGATGAAGGCGAGCTGCTTCACCTTCATGCCGGCCTGGATGGCGATCTCATTGAGGCGGATCATCTGGCCGGTGGTGATGCCAGCAAAGCCCTTGGCGTTGATCGCACGCACGACGCCGCCGTTTTCCAGCGTGGTGCGGAAGATCTTGAATTCGGACTTCGCGAAGACGTCGGCCATGTCCACGATCTCGTTGCCAAAGCGCGTATCGGGCTTGTCGGAGCCATAGCGATCCATGGCCTCCTGGTAGGTCATGCGCGGGAAGGGCAGGGGAATGTCCACGCCCTGGCCGGCCTTGAACATGGCGGCCAGCAGGCCCTCGACGAGGGAAATGATGTCGTTTTGCTGGATGAAGCTGGCCTCAATGTCGATCTGGGTGAACTCAGGCTGGCGGTCGGCGCGCAGGTC
Source organism: Prosthecobacter sp. (assembly GCA_020216965.1). Taxonomy (GTDB): domain Bacteria; phylum Verrucomicrobiota; class Verrucomicrobiia; order Verrucomicrobiales; family Verrucomicrobiaceae; genus Prosthecobacter. The sequence goes on along the minus strand of JAIWOJ010000420.1, from coordinate 1,861 downwards.
TTCATCCCGGAAGCAGCGGGCGATCTGGAAGTAACGCTCCAGCCCGGCGACCATGAGGAGCTGCTTGTACTGCTGCGGGGCCTGAGGCAGGGCGAAGAACTTGCCGGGGCTGAGGCGGGCGGGCACGAGGAAGTCGCGCGCGCCCTCCGGAGTGGGGTTGGAGAGGATGGGTGTCTCCACCTCCACAAAGCCCTGGGCGTCGAGGTAATTGCGTGCGGCGTTGGTGATCTTGTGACGCTGGCGGATGTTCCGGTTCATGCGCTCGCGGCGCAGGTCCAGGTAGCGGTATTTCATCCGCAGGTCTTCGTTAGAAAGCTCACGGTCGAGCTGGAAGGGCAGCACCTCCGCCTTGTTCAGGACGGTGAAGCTGGTGACGACCACCTCCACCTCCCCCGTGGCTAGCTTGGCGTTTTCCGTGCCGGTGAGGCGCTTTTCCACGCGCCCGGTCACCTGGATCACGTCCTCATCACGCAGATCATGGCTGCGGGCGGCGACTTCTGCGTTCTCTTCCGGGCGGAAGACGACTTGCGTCAGCCCCTCGCGGTCACGCAGGTCCACAAAGATGACACCACCGTGGTCGCGGGCAGAATTGACCCAGCCTGCCAGCGTGACATTCTGGCCGATGTGTTCGGCGCGGATGGCATTGCAGTGGAGGGAGCGGTAGGCGTTCGGGATCATGGCGAGTGGGCAAAAAAGGGGCGCGGATCATCGGGGGGAATGTCCAGAGTGCAAGCGCGCAAACTCGGCCCCGGAAGCTGCCGCTCGACGGCCAGGCAACATCCAGGGCTGCGCAGAAGTTCTGGCGGCACAACAATTCCTCGACATGGCAGCGCCTCACGTCGTTTGTTTCCTACCCACCCATGAAGTCCCTGCTGCGCGCCGCTCTCCTCTTTTGTCTTTTCCTCAAATGCTCTCTTTGGGCTGCATGGCCCCAAGATGCCAGCGATCTAAAGGCTGACCCGAAGGCCACTTTTGGCATGTTGGAAAACGGCCTGCGCTACGTCATCCTGCCCAATCAAGAGCCTCCAGGCCGTGCCAGCATCCGCCTCTACATGGATGTGGGCTCCCTCATGGAGGAGGATGATCAGCAGGGCATGGCCCACTTTTTGGAGCACATGGCCTTCAATGGCAGCCGCCACTTTCCGGGTGGAGAGATGGTGGAGTATTTCCAGCGCCTGGGCATGGGCTTTGGGGCGGACACCAATGCCCATACCTCTTTTAAGGAGACGGTGTACATGCTGGAGCTGCCCAAGGTGGAGCCCAAGCTCGTCAGCGAGGGCATGCAGCTTTTCCGCGATTACCTGGATGGCATGTTGCTGGGGGAAAAGGAGATCGACAAAGAGCGCGGCATCATTCTCAGCGAGAAGCTCAGCCGCGATAGCATCGAATATCGCACGCAGATTGCGGGTTATGAGTTTGCCCTGCCAGAGTCCCTGCTGCCACGGCGGCTGCCTATCGGCATCGAGAGCACCCTAAAGACCATGGGCCGCCAGCGTTTTGTGGACTTTTACCAAAAATGGTACACGCCCAAGCGCGCCATGATCGTGGCCGTGGGTGATTTTCCTGACACCGCCCTGGTGCGGGCAGAGATTGAGAAAAACTTTGCCGATGCAGCTCCGCGCGGTCCTGAGGCTGCGGATCCCAGCCTGGGCAAGATTAGCACCGGGCGTGGCATCATCGCCAAACTGCACACGGAGATGGAGGCCAAGGCGCTGGACATCTCCCTGGAAATCGTGCGCCCTGCGAAAAATCAGCCTGATAGCGCCGAGAGCCGTCGTGAAAAAATGGTGCGCGACCTAGCGGACGCGATGCTGAACCAGCGCTTTTCCAAGCTGGCAAAAGAAAAGGACACCCCCATTCT
>JAIWOJ010000419.1 GCA_020216965.1 Prosthecobacter sp. | reverse complement strand
CCAAAGAGCAGCAGGCAGCGCAGCCCGCAGGCCGCTGCCAGATGCCCCACGCCGCTGTCGTGCCCGAGGTAAAGCGTGCAGCCTGCCAGCCTATCCACCAGCTCTGTCAGTGGCACCCCATGCCAGCGGGGAAAGGGCAGATCGGCAGGCAGCGTGCCGCGTTCCTCCTCCGCCTCCCCGCTCAGGAAAACGAGCTCTAGCCTGGGATCATGCGCCTGCAGTGCCTGCGCCACCGCCAGCCAGCGCACCATCGGCCAATTTTTCTTCAAAGAACCACTGCCTGGATGGATGGCCACTCGCTTCACTGCGGGTGGTAGCCCATTTTGGCAGACAAACAGCGGCGCGCGCCAGTCCGCATCCTGCAGAGACACTGCCAACTGCTCCAAGGGGCGCGCCAACTGCTGGCAGGCATGACCTTGGCCCGCCAGCACCTGATGCGGTGCCTGGAGAAAGGTCTGCACCCCCACGCGCCGCATGTTTTCCCGCAGGATACCATCCGGGTCATGGAGGTGGCTGATCACCAGCGTGCAACCGCCGATGTCAGCGGCCAGCGCGGGGTCGATCTGCCCGCTTTTAGCAAAAAAAGGGGCCATGCGCGCCTCCCCCAGTGGTCGCACTGCATCAGCCAGCCCCGCCTTCAGCGCTAGCTCCACCGTGCCGCGCTGGCCCATCACCTCCAGCCGCGCCTGTGGCAGCGCCTGCCGCAGGCGGCGGATCACCGGCAGCGTCAGGATAAAGTCACCCAGCGCGCCGCCGCGCAGGTACAGCACCCGAGGCGGCGGCTGACTCACCCCTAGCTGGCTCATTGGCCCATGCGATAGATCGCGCCGTTCCAGTCTAGCACCAGCATCTCACCCGCTGCATCTGCGCAAAAGGCCGTCGGCTTGACCAGCACCGTTGGTTTCTTCTTCGGGTTGTCGGGTGGTGTTTGGGGGCTTGTGTAAAGCAGCGTGTTTGCCTGCACCTTGCCCGCATCATCCACCTTCAGCGCCCAGATTTTCCCCAGCACAAAATCGCCATAAATGTAGGCACCCGATAGCTCCGGCAGCGCCTTGCCGGTGTAGATGATGCCGCCGGTGATGCTCAGCCCATCGCCATGGTGGTATTCAAAGATGGGGTCGATCAGCTTCACGCCCTCCGGCGGGGCATCCGTGCGTAGCGGAAAGGGGCGCGCGCCTTCCCGGTAGCTCCAGCCATAGTTGCCGCCCTTTTCGATCCAGTTGATCTCCTCCCACAGGTCCTGCCCCACGTCTGCCAGCCACAGGCGGCCCTTCGCGTCAAAGCACATCCCCCACGGATTGCGGATGCCATAGGCATAGATCTGCGGCAGTGCGTCTACGCCATCGGCAAAGGGATTGTCCGCCGGGATGCCATAGGCCCCGTGGTCGCGCCCATTCACATCGATGCGCAGCACCTTGCCCACCAGCACGGCGTTGAGCTGCGCCATGCGCTTCTCATCATTGCGCTTTGAGGTATCCCCCACGCCTATGTAGAGGTAGCCATCCGGGCCAAAGAGCAAGTTCCCCCCGTGGTGGTTCCAATTGATCAGCGGGATCTCCAGCAGCACCCGCTCCGTGCTTTCATCCGCCTTGTCCCCGTTGGCCTTCATCTCGCTCACCACCAGCCGCTTCGGCTTCTGCATCGTGTAGGCCAGGTAAAACAGCCCGTTCTCTGCGAACTTCGGGTGAAAGGCCAGGCCGTTCAGCCCCTCCTCAAACTTCCCATTCGCCGCCTCAAGATTCCGCGTGCTCAGGTCCAGAAAAGTCTTGGCCTCCGCAGCCTGCTCATCCTTCGGCAAAAGCAGCACCTGCCCGCGCTGCAGCGCCAAAAACTGCCGCCCACTGCCATCCGGCGGGATGACCACAGCGATCGGCCACTTCGTGTCCAGCTTTTCATACAAGCGCGTCAGCTTGATGGCATCAGCAGCGATGGCTGACCCACACAGGGCCAGCCCGAGGAGAGCGGAGGCGATGAACTTCATGAGGTAAAAAGAAACCTGAACATGCGACCAAACGCGCCCCCACGGCAATCCCTAACCACGCTAGGCGCAAAAAAAGCGCTGCCACCGTAGTGCCGCATCAAAAAGGACCGCGAGGGGCGCGCAAGACCCCAGGTGGCAGGGAATCAGCTTGCTGGCTTCCAGCAGTCATTCTAGATTTTACAACTCTGATGATCCTTTGTCTCGAATCCTCCCTGCTCGGTGGCCATCTCTCCAATGAAGTCCCTGGCCTGGTCACTGGGCAACTGCACCTCGCCGGCCAGGCAAGGCCAGTGCGGGTAGAGCTGGTAGGGAACTTCATGCGCGACATCGCCGGCTGCCGGGTGGATTTTCACAATCCGCTGCCCAATGCCGACCTGGAGGAAGTGGCCTGGGTTTCTGCCCATCAGTCCGGCTTCACCGGGGTGATGACAGCCTCCAACCGCGTCTCCCGCCTCCCCCGCCGACGCCGCTCAGCGGAAACTCCCCTGCCGGACCCGGCTGGGCTAAAGAACCTGCTGTTCTTTGAGTGGTTCAACGAGCAGGCACAGCGCGTTTTGATCCAGTCCTGGCACCTGCAGCTGAGAGTGAGTGCCCCCGTCTGGCAGCTCAGCGCTGAGGAGGAATCCCTCCAACTGCGCCAAGCCCGCGCCCGCAGAAAGCACTTCCTGCTAGCCTCTCGTGAGGATGGGGCAGAGCCAGGCATCTCCGCGCTGCACGCCCCCGGCATGGCAGATCCCTTTGAGCCCGCCGCCCCCGTGAGCGATCCCTTTGCCAACCTATCTGGGGTAGAGCCCCCCCCGTCCCAGCCAGCCCAAGGCAAGGAACCGCCAAGGGACCCCACACGCCGCATCGGTGCCCTGGGCGCAGAGCTGCATCGCTTTAGCCGACTGCTCACGCGCACCCACGAAGTGCGGAACCGGCCCGCCATCGTGCAACTGCTCTCCACCGTGGCAGACCTTTCCCGGCATCTCGTGCACATCCTGCGCCAGTTCACCCCCACAGATCGGCAGGCATGGAATTTCCTCGTCGTAGATCTCGAGCAATCCCTGCCCCTCTTTGGCGCAGCCTTAAATGCCACCGATCAACTCGTGCGCCATGCCACCGCAGGCACAGACAAAGCCTGGCTAGACCAAGTCCAAGCCAGCCTCCTCAACATCGAGCTACGCATGAGAGAACTGCTGGTGCAGTTGCGGTGAGGGCGGTTTCCTCCGTAGGCGCGGCAGGAGTGCCAAGGTCACTTAGACCAGTTCTTAAAGCGTCTTCAGGTTCCCGGCGGCAGGGCGAGATCATGGGCGTTGTCCATCACTCGTCAGCTAGGTTGCCAATCGCCTCCTCGGGCATTTCTGCCCTCAACCTAAATTCAGAGATGAGAACCGCAGATGACGCAGAAAACGCAGAGAATGAGTGTGTGAG
>JAIWOJ010000418.1 GCA_020216965.1 Prosthecobacter sp. | reverse complement strand
CGCGCCGCCCAGTTCCAAAGCCAGCTCCATCACCAGCAGGGACTGCTTCAAATCTATGAAGACTTCTGCCTAGAAGACGCCACCGGGTGCACCGACTGCCCCTTCCCAGAAAGACTGCGGGAGTGGAATTGAAGAACCTGAAACGGCACTTTCAAGACTGGAAAAAATTCGGAAAACCTCATGTCAGCCAACTTGACTTGTCATGTCACCACCTTCGGTTACCTCCGGGCCGAGGGGAGTGAAATCAAACGTTGCAAACCCGGCCCAAATGCCGAATGATGAGTCGGCCCTGAGCCATTGTTGAATATCAAAACATCTAAACAATGACCCGAACTGCCCTGTTTTCCTGCCTCTGCCTTGCCGCACTCGGACTTGCCTCCTGCTCCTCAGACGGCGGCCATGTCGTCAGCCGCAAGGTCACCCGGATTACTGGCGTCCGCACGACGGCCTACACTCATACCGAGTCTGACCACATTATTTACGGTGCCCGCAACGCCGTCGGCACTCAACTCCGTTATGGCCAGGTGCGCAGTGCTGCTGCGGATTGGTCGGTTTTCCCTGTGGGCACCATTTTCCAGATCGAGGGCAGCCCACATATCTATCAGGTGGATGACTATGGCTCTGCGCTGGTGGGGACGAATACGATCGATATCTACCAGCCCACCAAGGCGCACATGAATGCCTGGGGGGTGCGGAATGTGAACATCCGGGTGCTGAAATGGGGCTCCTTTTCCAAGAGCGTGGCCATCCTGCGCGACCGCCAGGCCTACGATCATGTGCGCCGCATGGTCACACGCATCCACCGCAGTAGCTAGGCCATCGTGACCAAGGCTGAGCGCGCTGCCCACGTCCTGAAACGGCTGGATGAGCTGTATCCTGACCCGCCCATCCCCCTCGATCATCGGGATGCTTTTACCCTTCTGATCGCCGTCTTGCTGTCTGCTCAATGCACGGATGTGAGGGTCAATCAGATCACGCCGAAGTTGTTTGCGCAACTGGGCGATACGCCTCAGCAACTCGCCAACCGCAGTGCGGCAGAGATTGAGGCGATCGTGCGGCCCTGCGGGCTGGGACCGCAAAAGGCGCGCGCGATCCGCGAGCTTTCGCAAATGCTTCTGGATCAGCATGGTGGTCGGGTGCCAGCCGACTTGGAGGCGCTGGAAAAGCTGCCCGGTGTGGGCCACAAGACTGCCCAGGTCGTCATGGCGCAGTCTTTTGGCGTGCCCAGCTTTCCTGTGGATACGCACATCCACCGCCTGGCCCAGCGCTGGAAGCTGACGGAGGGGAAAAACGTGCTGCAGACCGAGCGTGATCTGAAGAAGCTCTTTCCGGAGTCAGCGTGGAATCGACGGCATCTCCAGATCATTTTTTACGGGCGTGAACACTGCACGGCACGGGGCTGCGATGGCACGGTGTGTGGGCTCTGCCGGGAGCTTTTCCCACAGCGAAAAAAGCCTGTGAGTGCAAAGCGAGCCTGAAACCGCAGTTCACGCCCAGTGCTGGGCGATCTTTTGCCTGAGGAAATCCACGCTACGAGCGAGCTGCTCCATGCCTTCGATGCCGTCTTCGATGCTGATCCAGCCGTCGAAGCCTTTGCTCTTTAGCTCGCGGAAGATGGCATCGTAGTCGTTGAGCCCTTTGCCGATCTCCCCGTGGCGGAGGCGCTTGGCATAGCCTTGCGCGCCCCCCTCTTCTCGACGGAGGTCTTCGAGGGTGCCTTCGGCGAGGTAGCGGTCGCTGGCGTGCATGGTCACGACGCGATGCGAGACGCGGCGGAGCAAGACGAGTGGATCCTCACCGGCGAGGTAGGTGTTTGAGGGGTCGTAGTTCACGCCAAAATTCGGGTGAGTCACCGCATCGACCAGCTTGCAAAAGACATCCATCTTTTGGGCAAATTCGGGATACTCCCAGAAGTCGTCTTTGTAGTGGTTTTCAAGGATGAGCGTGATGCCGCGCTCCTGTGCGTAGGGTAGGCAGGCGTGGATGCAGTCGGCAGCGAGCTTCACGCCCTCGTCGATACTGAGCTCGGGTCGGCGCTGGCCGCTGAGCACGCGACAGTAGCTGCCGCCGAGGGTGTGCGTCATGTCGATCCAGCGCTTTTGCTTGGCGATCTCCACCTCGCGGAAGGTGGCGTCGGGATGTGTGAAATCGGGCGAGCAGCACATCATGGGGATGACCTTGCCGGTGTCCTCAACCTCCTTGCGAAAACGCGGCCAGTTTTTCTCATCGGCCATCTCAAGGAAGCCCGCATACCATTCCAGACCCTGCACCTGGAGCGTGGAGGCGAGCTGGATCCATTCAGAGACGGTCATGGTCCCCTCCTTGCAGAGGGCGACCATAAAGGCTTTTGGAAAGGCGGCGAGCTTTGGCATGGGGATCGGTGGGAGCCAGGAAACGTGCGCTCAGCTTCGGATGCCACGACAAATTACAGGCGATTTACGACGCGCTAGGCTGTGGCGGCATAGCCGTGCTCATTTTTTCCTTCCCTTCACTCGTGTTGGCTTTGAAAAGTGGCACTTCAGCCCGTTCTGCTTTTTTCCCATGACCACAGCGACTCCCCTGAGAATCGGCATCGTCGGTGCCGGAGGCATCGTCAAACAGCGGCACATGCCCGGCCTGCGGTCGCTGGAGGGCATTCAGATCACCGCCGTGGCAAATGCTAGGCCAGCCAGCGCGGAGGCGTTTTGCCGGGAGTTTGCGCCCGAGGCGCGCGTCTTCAGCCGCTGGGAGGACGTCGTGGACAATGAGGAAGTGGATATCGTCTGGGTCGGTGCGCCGCCCGTGCTGCATCATGACGCCGTGTGCTTTAGCCTGGAATGTGGAAAGCACGTCTTCACCCAAGCGCGCATGGCAGCCACCCTGGCAGAAGCGGAGCGCATGTGGGAAGCGGCCATCCGCTTCCCAGAGCTGGTCACGGCCATCTGCCCTGCCCCACACGGCATGAAAAACGGGGCAATGGTGATGAAACTGCTGGAGGAAGGAGCCATCGGGCAGCCGCTGCACGCCGTGCTGCATAGCCTGAACGCCGCATGGCTAGACGCCGCCCAGCCTGCCCACTGGCGGCAGAAGATCGAGATCAGCGGCATCCAGATTTTGACACTGGGCATCTACCTCGAGGTGATCCAACGCTGGTTAGGGCATGTGGTGGAGGTGGCCGCGCACGGTCGCGTGGTCATTCCACAACGCCAGGGATATGAGGTGCAGACGCCCGATTATGTGAACGTGCTCGCGCGTTTCCGCAGCGGCCTGGAGGCGGTGCTCATGTTTAGCGGCGTGGCAGCCCACGCACCGGGTGACAAGCTGTATCTCTATGGCAGCGAAGGCATGCTGAGCTATGAGTTTACCACCGATGGGATCAGCCTCGGCCGCCCAGGAGCGGCGCTGGCAGCAGTGCCCG
>JAIWOJ010000417.1 GCA_020216965.1 Prosthecobacter sp. | reverse complement strand
GCGCTGCTCTTTCAGGCCGATTTCCGAAGCCAGCGTGAACTGCTCGTTGGTGCGCAGCATCTGGCCGACGATCTCCCGCTCGCCCGGTTGCAAACGCAGCTGGCTCACATCCAGCGTGAACGGGCGAAAGCCGGTCGTGACCTCACCCTTGGGCACCACGGCAATGCGCGGGATGTCGATGGTCTGCTGCACCACGATCTCGGTGGTTTTTGCGACCACGGCGGACAGATCGAGTGCCGGGGCAGATTCATCCACACCCGCCAGCAAGTTGCCCTGCATCGGCTTCAACCGCTCCGCCACTTCCGCGAGGATTTCTTGCTGCACTTCTGGTTTCAGCAGCGCGCGGCTGGTCGGCACGAGATCGCGTCTGACCTCATACTTGCCGATGACGTCCATGACCACGCGCGCCGCCTGCTTCTCTGCATCTGTGGCGAAAACCGGCGGCGGTGCAGGCTTGGCCTCGCCGCCTCCTGATTCACTGTGGGCGGCAGCCGAGGCTGGATCGACTGCCGGTGTGGCATCCGTGAGCCCAAGGCGCGCTGCGGCAGTGGATGCGACCTGAACACTCACCTTCTTGTCGTCCGCACTGGGCGCGTCGAGGATGACCTGCTTCAGGCGAATCGGCGAATCGCCACGGTTGGCCTCGTCGATGATCTCCTGAAATTTGTCGTGGGCAACGATGTTCAGGCGATCCACGGCCGCCACGCCGGTACGTTTGCCATAGGGCAGACGCAGGCCGCGCCCGATGCTCTGCTCGATCAGCGTGCGCGCGTTGGCGGCGCGCAGCGGCACGATGGTGTAGAGGTTGGTCACGTCCCAGCCCTCCTTGAGCATATTGACGTGAATCACGATCTCGGTCGGCTCGTCCACGCTCTCCACAGCCAGCAGGCGCGTGATCATCTCTTCCTCTTCTGCGCCGGTGCGGCTGGAATCCACCTGGATCACCTTGCCCGCATAGCGGCCCTCGTAGAACTGCTCCGACTCGATCAGCGCCTTGAGCTGTGCAGCGTGCGTGGTATCGCGCGCGATGACGAGCATGAAGGGCTTCACGGGCTTGACGCCGTTCTCGCGGGCGTAGGTGATGAGCTCCACCTTCGTGGTTTCATGCAGGCGCACACCGTCTTCCAGCTTGATCTTCTCCACTTCTTCCGGCGTATGCGCCTTGGCGTCGAAGTTGCGCTGGGTGACCACGGCAGGCTCCTTGACAAAGCCGTCCTCCATCGCCCGCGCCAGCGGGTAGTCCATCACCACGTTCTTGAACGGCACCGGCCCTCGGCTCGACTCCACGAAAGGCGTCGCCGTCACTTCCAGGCCGAACAGCGGTTTCAGTTCGTTGATGGCCCGCACGCCCGCGCTGGCGCGGTAGCGGTGCGATTCGTCCATCAGCAGCACGAGGTCGGGCAGGTTCGCCAGATGGTTGAAATAGCTGTCGCCCAACACCTCGCGCATGCGTTTGATGCGTGGCTCCTTGCCGCCGCGCACCTCGGAATTGATCTTGGAGATGTTGAAGATGTTGATACGCACGTCGTGGGCAAAGCCCATGGACTGATCGTCCACTGCCGCGCCGGTCTGGTCGTAGTTATCACCGGTGATGATCAAGGGCGGCCGCTGTGCGAACTCGGCGATGCCCTTGAACACATACTTGGGCGTGTTGCGCGTGAAGTCCGTGATCAGCTTGTTGTAGATGGTCAGGTTGGGCGCGAGCACAAAGAAGTTGTTGATGCCGTGCGCCAAGTGTAGATAAGCGATGAAAGCCCCCATCAGGCGGGTCTTGCCCACACCCGTGGCCAATGCAAAGCACAGCGAGGGAAACTCGCGCTCAAAGTCCTCCAGCGTGGGGAATTCGGCCTTCAGCGAGGAAAGAATCGACGTGACATCGCGCTCGTGGCTCAAAAGATCGGGCGAGGCTTCGAGCGCACGGGCCAGCCGCTTGAGCGATTCCTCCTGCGGCGGGCGAAGAGACAGACGACCGGTGACGGCATGCAGGACGCGGCTGTTCATTCTTCGTTCTCCCCGTTGTGCTGATCGAAGAGACCGCCCTGATTCACGCTCGCAGCGGGCACTTTCCTGTTCCTGGTTTTCCTGGCGGCCTCGACTGCTGCCGCAGGCTCAACCGGCTCGGGCTTGGCCATCGGCAGATTGGCCACATTCAGGCTGTAATCGTCGTGGCCCCATTCACAGCGGGCGAGCACCGCCTTGGGGATTTTCTTCAGTGTCAGATTCGGCCAGCGTTCCGCCGCCTGCGCCGCCGTCACGCCCCGGAAGGCCGAGCAGCACACCAGCAGGCTCCGGTCGGAACCCACTTCTTCGGAGAGCGCCTGCAACTGCTCGGCGGAGAGGTTTTGCGTGGTGACGTAGATGAAGTCGCGCTCGCTGGAGTGGCCGTGCTGCCACCAATGCACCTCGGACGGCGCGTAGGTGAAGCCCTCCAGCTTGGCGAGCGCCTCCGCCAGCATCGCTGCGTTGTAGGCCGGGTTGATGACCGGATTGCCCCAGCGGTCGTTGACGATGAGCGTGGGCGCGAGCCGGTAGTAGCGGAAGCCCCCGCCGCCTTTCCAGCCCACCGCCTGGGTAATGCCGCCCGGGTCCTCGCCGTCGATCACCTTCTTCAGGCGCGGAATGATGTGCGTGTGGCAGCTCTCCTCAAGCTCAACCATGATCCATCTACGCCCCATCTTGTGAGCAACTGCGCCAGTAGTGCCGGATCCGGCAAAAGAATCCAAAACTAAGTCGCCAGCATTTGTCGAGATATGCACAATCAGTCGCAACAGCTCCTCAGGTTTTGGCGTCGAAAACGGTTCGATATCCGGCAAAAGTTTTCTTAGATGATCCCGCTTCGCCGACTGATTAGACCCCGCCTCTTCGGCTGGCCACCAAGTTCTTGGCACAACACCGTCCTGAACATCGGTCAAGTAGCGCTTAATCAATGGCATCCCGTCCCCATTCGCGCCAAAATAAACTCGTCCTTCAGCACGAGCCTTTTCGAAATTTTCCTTCGAGAAGCGCCAATAATTGCCCTTGGGAGGCAACACAACCCTTCCTGATGGAAGAGTTATTGGATACAGCAACGACTCACTTCCGCTTTTCGCGGTGCCGTTGTCTCCCTGTAACCAAGGCCCCCTCGGGTCGTTATCGGGATTTCGATAGCGTGCTTTTTGACGCTCGGTACGAGGAAGGGGGTTGCGCACCTTCTTCCAGATATCACGATTTTTCACAAAAAGCAGTATGTGGTCATGCGCGCTTGAAATATCCGTGTCGTTTCGACGTCCCTTATCTTTTTCCCAGGCAAAGCTACTAACAAAATTCGATCGACCAAATATCTCATCGCACAGCACCTTGAGGTAATGGCATTCGTTGTCGTCGATGGTGATCCACAGCGAGCCATCCTCCGACAGCAGC
>JAIWOJ010000416.1 GCA_020216965.1 Prosthecobacter sp. | reverse complement strand
CCCTCCAACGCCTCAGCTCGGCGTTTTTCCCAATCTGCAGCCGTCTTCACAGGCTGGATGCTGCCATCTGGCGCGCGAAAGTGCAGCAAATCCACACGGCTCAACCCACGAATCGGCGGCACCTCAGCCGCCGATAGCACATGCCCCGCATACACAGCCAAAAGGCAAAAGCAGATGGTCACAAAATCCCGCATCCAAGATCTACGCCATCAGTGCCCCAATGATTACTCTCAGCCAAAACAAACCCAGCCATGGCCGAGTCGTGCTGGCTTATTATTTCGAGGTTTTTTAGCGATGAATCCATCAATCGCTGATGAAATTTCCAGGCAGAATCCATCAAGGCAGCGAGTCTCGTTTTTCGGACTTGATGCGTGCCTTCTCTATCCGCTTAGCATTCAGTTCACAGCAGCGGCACCAAGCTTGGTCTTTTACTTTCTTCCAGAGTCCCTTGCCAGTCGCTAGAGGCAGCTCAGCTAGCTTGGGGTGAGTTCCTTGGTCAAAGTTGGCCAATCTAGCCGCATCCAGGAAGAAGTTCGTTCCCCCGCGCTTCAGCTCGCCAAAAGCCTGCCCGGTGGGCTGAAAGGCTTCCGGCTTGCTACCAAAGAGGGCTTTTTCACGCAGGTTCTCGGCTTTCGGGAGCAGCCTGCCCTCCAGCGGCACGGCCCGCAGGCGGTGTAGCAGCCGCACCTTGTCCGGGGCGGCAATGCCGCGCAGGGCGATGTTGATGGCGGCGTTCAAATCGGCCTGCATGGGCTTGCCACCGCCGTGGTCGGTCATGGGCACAAAGATGGGGCCGCCCGCCTTCGGCCAGAGCAGGGTCAGCGGCAGGTTGAGATGCTTCGAATAGGTCTCCATGGACCTCACTTGGCTAAAGAAGCACGCGGCACGTTTGGCATCTTCACTGGCTTCGTTTTTTTTCTGTTCAAAGTCGGCCAGCAGCTTTTTCCAGGGCTGGCGCTGCCTATCGTTCGGTCCCACCTCCACGGCGCGGAAGCCTACCACGCCGCTGCGGCTGCTGAAGCGGGAGCTGTAGGCCGCGCCCACCTCCAGCACGGGCAGGGAGAGAGGCTCGCAGAGCTGCTTCAGCTTGACGGTGATCTGGCGGTGGCACCACTTCATGAGGCGGCTGTTTTCACTCGGTGCCCGGCCCTGGCTGGTCAGGTAGCGGTCGAGGTTTTCGATGACGATGAAATCGACCGGCTCCCGCACCTTCCGATATTCGCCGTGGATGTCACGGGCATCGCGCTCGGCCTTACTGGACTGCGGCGGCGTCAGTTCCAGCCCCAATGCCTCCGCCAGGATCAGGTGCGCGGTCTGGTTCACCCGCTGCTCGCGTATGTTTTCCAGTTTCTCCGCCAGGTCGGGACAGGGGTCTGGCAGCTCCTGGCCTTGCAGCGGGCGACCAAATTCAGCCTTCTCGCCCGGTTGGCGGCGCAGCGCTTTGTTCAGGCCCTGGCAACGGCGGCGCAACTCCTCCAGTTGCTCAATCCTTGGCAGAGAAAGCCCGCGCTGGCCTCGCACTTTTGGCTTCTTGTGGCCTTTTTCATCGGTGAAGTCATTGCGCTGGAGGCGGTAAGTAAATCGGTTGTCAGGTCCTGTCTCTTTTTCCCAGCTCCAGTATCCATCCCGGAGCGGCAGCAAGCGGCTGGCTATTTTGAGGAGCTGCACCGGCAGCCGCTCCTGCAAAAGCAGCACCTGGGCACGCAGCATCTCCTCGATGGCCGCCCAGTCCGGCTGCTCCACCCCCGCCAGCTCACGCAGTTTCAGGAAAATAGGGTTCTCTGGCCCATCCTGGGCAAAACGGGCCTGCCGTGGCGCGGTGATGGCGTCCTTCACCTTTTTCTGACTGCTCGCTTGTTTGTCTCCCGCCTCTTTGAGAAGGCAAAGCCAGCCTTGAAACTTCGCCAGCCTGCCCTGCGCTCGTTTGAAAGCACGCAGCAGGTGGTCGTTCTGCGCGGGATAGTAGCGGGCGGCGTCCGCCTTCTCATCGCTGAGGCGAAATTCCTCCTCCAGGCCCAGGGCGGTGACGATCTCCTGCGCCTCCGTGCGCTCCTCCGGGCTGGCGCAGCGGCCCGTGCTGCCGCAGTTCTCCGTGCGCAACTCTTTCCCATCCCAGACGTCCGCCTCCTCACCCGGCAGGCGCAGCATCTGCAGCGTCGTGAGCCGCGCCTTCCAGGCTTTGCCATCCGCCTCGCCGATGTCCCAGTGTGGCTTTGTAGGGTCGATAGCGCCCGGTTTTCGCGTCGCCTCAATCCGCGCTGCTGCGGCCGCCGTGCGCTGGCCGAGGTCGATGCCCAGGCAGGTGAAAGACTCCAGTTTCTCCCACCAGGGTGTGCTGCCTTTCACCACTTTGGTGGAGCTTAGCTCCCGCGTGCCCGGCCAGTGCAGGTGCAGCAGGGTGTCATCCGCGATGTTGAACTGCCCCTGCCAACGCTGCTCCCGCTCCGCCCGGCCCGGCAGCGTGGTCACATCCAGGCTCAGCGGGAAGTTCAGCAAAAAGCGGTCCTTTTCCCCCTCCCGGCGCTCCGGCATCAGGGCCACGGCGCATTCGGCGAAGGCTTGCTGCGGGGCGTCATCCAGCTTCACCATCGCCGCCAGTTTCGGAGAGAGCCACTTGCCCTCTCCGCTGATGTGGTCACGCGCCAAGCGCGGCGCGCTGTAGTGCAGGCGAATGCGTTTTTCCTGCCAGACGGCGGCCTCCTGGATAGCCAGCGACACATCCACGAAGCCCTGCCCATGCACCGCCGCGCTTTTGCCGCTGAGATCACTCGCCATAAAGAGGCGGCGGGAATGCACCGCGTCTGCCGGGGTGAAGCGGATGGGTTGTTTGAGATGCTCCAAGTCCTCCTCCAGCTCCTGCTTCTTGCCCCAGTCCCAGAGGATGTCGGAGGTGTCAGGATCCTGCCAAAGCGGCCAAAAGTCCCCCACAGGCTGCTCTGTGCTGGCCCCGCCGATGAGGTAGTTAAAAAGCGTGGCGCTGCCGATGCTGTCTGAGTTGGCTGCTTGATGCTCATCCAGGCACTTTTTCAGCTTCTCGTATTTCTCCGCTGAAAAAGCCTCCCCCGGCTTCACGAGGCACTGCCACTTCTCCAGCACGTCTTCATAGCCTCGGAGGGCTTTTTCAGAACAGGAGTAGCGCCGTGACTCCCGCTCCTCCTCCGTGATGTCTGGCGGCAGCAGGTCTTTTTCCAGTCGCCGCATCAGCTTCACACGCTCATCGGTCTCCAGCAGCACCGGTGGCTCTTCTCCGTCGTCCTTATTCCACTTGGTGGACTCACCGCACATGTATTTCAGCCGCCGCTCCACCTTGGCCTTCTCCACCGCACGCTCCTCCGTCTTCAGGCGGAACTGGTTCAGCACCTTCAGCGCCTCCTTGAACATGGCGATGTCCAGCTCGCTCC
>JAIWOJ010000004.1 GCA_020216965.1 Prosthecobacter sp. | reverse complement strand
TGCATCACGGCCCAGGCCAAATTTTTTGAGCACTGCCTCCGCTGGGCAGAAACCCGTAAAGGCAGACTGTAGCAAGTTCGCGCCGACAAAGGCGGTGAACCAAAGCCAATTCGGACTCACATAATGAGCGAGGGCTAGACTGACGAGGATGAAGGTACCTGCGAGGGCACGGATGGCGTTTTCAAGTTTCATGGTTTCGTGGGGGATGAAATCTCTAAGGTGCCCTGCCAAGCCTCCGAGAGGATCGGCCATGGCACGCAGGGCTGGCAGCACTGCCGACTGGTCTGCACGGAAGCAGGCAGCGCGAGCAGCACGGTGATGAGGATGAAAAAGTGTCGCGGGTTCATAGGATCGCATATTCTACTATATGAGCTTATACGCATATAGTATCTACTGGCAAACGGTTTTTTCACTGCGCAAAGCGGATCATAAAAGCTCTACCGCTGTGGTGCGGGAACCCTCTTTCCCTGGCACAGGGTTCATGCTGCCCCAAAGAAAAGCTGTCCCGATCGCGCATCTTTAGCCCAGCCCTGGAGCGTCCTATTGGCTGGCCGCGAGAGAGTAGCTTCCCTCTCCTGGCAGCGGGAGAGGGAATGGCAAAGCTCACAAGCGCTTCTTGGACTGTAGCAACTGCATTTTGGCCGCCTGGATGCGGGCATCCGCTTGATCAATCAGGGGATCAAACATGGGGATTTCTTTGGCATTTTGGCCCTGCTCATGTTTGCGAAAACCAAAGAGATAAGTCTCGTTTTGCGGACGCCAGCGGTTAAAGAAAAGTTCATCTTTGGCGAGCACTTCTCGGCGAATTGTCTCCAACTCTGCGGGTGCCATGATTGGCGCAGAGAGCCCCAGCCCCTCGACTAAACAGGAGCTGAGTTTTTCGTAGCCTTCTCGTGTGTAGTGCACGCCATTGTCCGTGAGCGGCTTGGAGATGACCCCTGGCTTTGGAATACCGCCCATGAGCTCAAAGAGGTCAATGAACCAGGTGTTTTGGCTGGTAGCGAACTTACGCAAGGCATCACGAAGGCTAGATAGGCTCTTGTTGGCATCCGTTAGGTCCGGCATAGGGGGGGGTAGCGTCTCCAGCGGTGGAGGGGACACGATGACGAGCCGCGCACCAGGAGCATGTTTGCGGATGAGTTCCAATAGGTTGCGATAGCCTGTGAGAAAATCGGGAAGCCCCCCCAGTTTTTCAAAAGCAAGCTCTGAGCCGTAGCAGAGCATGACGACGGTAGGCTTCAATAAGTCAAGATGCGCCGTGAGCCTTTGCAGCCCCTCTTCTGGCGGGCCGAAATAGGAGCGAGCATGGCCGAAGACCGTGTCTGCGCTCCACGCAAGGTTTCGCACAGTGATCTTGGTCTCTCCAAGCGCCAAGGTGAGGCGGGGCTCAAAGCAAGCGTAGCGCTGCTCACGCTCAAAGACAGTATTTCCCAGCAAGACAAGCCGATCCCCATCTTGAAACTCAAAGATCGCTTTTTCCTGCTTGGGCTGCGGTGGGGTGACAGCCTGGTCCTGTGCAGGCAAGAGCGTGGCCGTCAGCAAGGCGGCGATGAATGCGGGGACGAATTGGCGGATCATGCGTGCTAGATTGGAGAGCAAAGATGCCGTGGTGTCTAGGGAGGAGTGGCGCGTGCGAGGCAGGAAGGTTTTCCCTGGAAGGAAGTGCTGATTCGGCTGCGTTTGTTCCGCCTTCCCAAACCATCCACCCATGCGCAAGCTATTCCTCCTGACCACACTGACAGCGGTCGCCCTCACCGCGAATGCTGAAATCAAACTCCCCGCCATTATTGGCGACAACATGGTCTTGCAGCAAAAGCAGGCCAATCCGATCTGGGGCTGGGATAAACCAGGGACTCAGATCACGGTGAGCATCAGCGGACAATCCAAAACCGCCAACGCTGATGACAAAGGCAAATGGACCGTGAAGCTGGACCCGATGCCCGCTAGCTCAAAGCCAGCAACGATGCAGATCAAGGGCACCAACCAGGTAGAGCTGAAAAATATCCTGGTGGGCGAGGTCTGGATCTGCTCCGGCCAATCCAACATGCAGTGGAGCGTGTCCCAAAGCTATGATGCTGAATTGGAGATCGCCACGGCCAAATTTCCGCAAATCCGCCTGATCTCCGTCCCTCAGGTCGGCACGCAGGAGCCGCAAGATGACTTCAAAGGTGCCTGGGCAGAATGCTCTCCGGCCAATGTCGGCGAATTTAGTGCGGTCGGCTTTTTCTTTGGTCGCACTCTGCACCAGGTGCTCGACGTGCCGGTGGGGCTGATCGACAATGCCTGGGGCGGTAGTGCCGCCGAGGCCTGGGTGCGCCGGGATGTGCTGGAAAAAGATGCCCGCTTCAAATCTCTCATGGACGGCTGGGTGCTGCGCGAAAAAAATCTGACCAGTGAGGCCGCACAGCAGGCTTATGAAAAAGCCCTGGCCGACTGGAAGAAGGCTGCGGAGGCTGCCAAAGCTGCAAAAAAACCCTTCCCAGTGCGTCAGCCACAGAGCCCACAACAGCAGCTCAGCGGGAACAGCCGCCCTGGCAATATCTACAATGGCGTGCTGCGCCCCACCATCGGCTACGGCATCAAAGGCGTCATCTGGTATCAGGGGGAAAGCAATGCCGGGCGCGCCTATGAATATGGATACCTTTTCCCGCTCATGATCACCCACTGGCGGGCGGAATGGAAACAGGGCGACTTTCCTTTTTACTGGGTGCAGCTCGCCGACTTCATGGCTGAAAAACCTGAACCCGGTGACAGCGCCTGGGCAGAACTGCGTGAAAGCCAGACCAAAACGCAAAACGCCATCAAAAACGGCGGCCAAGCTGTCATCATCGACCTGGGAGAAGGGCGGGACATTCACCCGCGCAACAAGCGTGATGTGGCCGACCGCCTCGTGCGCCTCGCCCTAGCCCAGGACTATGGCATGAAGATCCCGCATCGCAGTCCTGAGTATCAAAGCGTGGAGTTTCAGGGAAACAAAGCCCTGGTCACCCTAGAGACCTTTGGCAGCAGCCTCTACACCTTTGATGTGCAGGAAGTAAAAGGCTTGGCCGTCTGTGGAGAAGACAAGAAATGGGTGTGGGCCACCGGCAAGCTAGTGGGGGCGAATCAAATCGAAGTCACCGCGCCAAACGTCGCTAAGCCGATCGCCGTGCGCTACGCCTGGAGCGACAATCCTGTCTGCAATCTCTATAGCAAAGAGGGGCTACCTGTGACCCCCTTCCGCACGGATGACTTCCCGATGACCACCCAGCCAAAGCCCTGACCTAGGCCAGGCAGGTTGCACTGCCGGAAATGTCAGGACAAGCCGATTGCAACAAACGGCGGCCTTGCTTGTCTCACACCCCTCGACACCGGGCGGGCGGAGTCCTTCCTCCGCCGCCCGGTTTTTTCTGCTACCAAGACGATGCCCACCTTTGCTTACCAAGCCTCAGATGCCGCCGGACGTGATGTGTCCGGTTCCGTCGATGCGCCAGATCGGGCCAGCGCGGTAAGGCTGCTCACAGGGCGTGGTTTGCAGCCCTTTCAGGTGAAGGAAGGCCCCGCCAAGACGGCGGTGCGCGGCGTGGGAAAACCGAGCAGCAGCAGCAAGAGCCCCGCCAAAGGCAAAAATGGTGCCCCTCCTGAGCCAGACGGCCCCATCCGCATCGGCGGCAAGCAACTCCAGCTTTTTACCGAGGAGCTCGCCGAACTTTTAGAAGCAGGCATGAGGCTGGAGCAGGCGCTCAAGCTCATGGAGGGCAAGGGAGCCACTGGCACCCACAGCCGCATCGCCGCCCGGCTGGGGGCACTGATCCGCGAAGGGCACCCCTTTAGCAGCGCGCTGAAGCAGACCTCCCCCTCTTTCAATGAACTCTACTGTGCCGTGGCGGCTGCCGGTGAGGCAGGCGGCTCCCTTTCAGAATCCATGAAACGCCAGGGCATGTACTTGGCGAAGGTCCGCGAGCTCAAAAGCCAGGTGGCTGTCGCTCTCATCTATCCAGGCTTCCTCGGCTTTTCTGCCGTGGCAGTGACCATCCTTTTCACCACCTTTCTGATTCCTCGGCTCAGCGGCATGATGTCACGCATGAGAGGCGGCGTGCCAAAGGGCGTGCAGTTCATCCTAAATTTCTCTGAGTTCATGCGCACCTACTGGTGGCTGCTGCTGGCAGGTAGCGCGCTGCTAGGGCTGCTCTTCTGGATCTGGTCTGGCTCAAAACAGGGCCGCCCGGTCTGGGATGAAACGAAGCTCAAAATCCCCTTCATCGGCAATGTGTTGATGGCCAACTTCCATACCCAATTCCTGGAGACGCTAGCCTCACTGACTGGCGGCGGCCTGCCCCTGCTGAAGGGGCTGGAGCTTGCCTCCCGCATCTCCGCCAACCTTTTTATCCAGCGCCAGCTCGTCAATGTCATTGAGGGCGTGCGGGATGGCTCAGCCCTGTCCCGCTCGCTCGAAAAGACAGCGCTCTTCCCTGACAACCTGCTGGAAATGGTGCGCATCGGTGAGCACACGGGCGATATCAGCGGCACGCTGCGCCGTGCGGCGGACCGCTGCGGGCGTGAACTGGAAAAGAGCCTGGAAAAACTCATGGCCATGCTTCAGCCCATGATCATTCTGGTCATGGCCGCCCTCGTCGGCGTCATGGCTTACATGATGATCACGATCATCTATGACACCGTGGCCACCCTCAATGCACGCCGCTGATTTCCCGCGTGACGACTTCCGAACACTCTGCCAGCATCCCCTTTCTCACCCCCCAGACCTTTTTACCGACATGAAAATCCACTCCCTGCCCCACCGTGCCGCCTGCGGTCTGCGCTCCGCCTTCACGCTCATGGAAATGATCCTCGTGCTGGCCATCATCGCCATCCTCATCGCCATCGGCGCTGCCACGCTGGGCGACTTTGATGAGCAGGCCAAAATCACCGCCGCACGCGCCCAGATCGGCACCATCTCCACAGCGGTCAAAATGTACAAGGTCAATAACCGCAACCTACCGCCAAACCTAGACGCCCTCGTCAAACCTCCGGCCAATGTGCCCGTGAAAAAGCCTTTCATTGAGGCCAGCGGCATCGTGGATCCTTGGGATAATAAATACATTTACAAAAGCCCTGGCAAGGATGGCCGTGCCTATGACATCTCCTCAGCCGGGCCAGACAAGCGTGAGGGTACAGACGATGATGTGACCCAGGACTGATGCACGCGCTCAGCGCGCACGACCGCCATGACCCTCTGCCGCACGCAGCGCTCGACTCGGGCCGCCTTCACGCTCCTGGAGGTCATCCTGGTCATGGGTGTCATGATGCTCGTCATCGGCGTAGGCGCGGGTAGCTTCGCTTACTTTGAGATGGAGGATCCCTTGGAGGCACCGGCGCAGAAGCTCGGCCAGATGTCCAAATTCGCCCTCAATACCGCCGTGCTCCAGCACCGCAGCATGATGATCGGCTTTGACAAAACGGGCTTCGGCATCCTCGGGCAGGCCAGCGGTGCCATTCCCCGCTTCACCCACGGCAAAGAGATGCGCATCCTCATCCACCGCTGGGGGGGGAGGGGCTGGGAACCCGCCGAAGGTCAGATCTGGCATTTTGGTGAGCAAGGCATCTGCGAGCCCCTCATGGTCCGCTTTGAAACTGCTGAAGGCTCTCGTGAGGTGAAGTTTCAAGCGCTCACAGGAGCCATCGTGCGATGAAAAGGCACCCACATGCCACGGCTGTATCTGCGTCCCGCTCCGGCATGACGCTGCTGGAGGTCGTCATCGCCCTGGCCGTCTTTTCCATCGCCGTCGTCGCCCTTATCGGCACCATCAACAAGATCGCCGACACCGCGACCGATTCCCAAAAATTCCTGGAGGTAGAGCAGACCCTAGAATCCCTGATTGATGAATTTGGCAAGATGCCCCAACTCCGCGAGATGGAGGAAAACATCAAACCCGGCCCAGACGGCGTGGCCTACCGGGTGACGATTGAGCTAGTGCGCGACCTAAAAAACAAGGAGGGACGCTTCCTCCAAGACACCTACCGCATCCGCGCCAGCGCCCGCTGGAACGATGGCGGTGGCCCCACCGAAATCAGCGCCGAGACGCTGCGCTACGCAGGTGCCTTCCAGCCGCTGTGAACGACGATGAGAGCCGCACCCACCAGCCCAGCACGCCTTTTCACCGCCCGGCAGCGCGGCGGCTTTACCCTGATGGAGATGATCGTGGCCCTGTCGATGTTCGTGCTGCTGGTCACCGGCATCTATTCGATCTCTCAGGCCACGCTGGACTTGACGGATAGCATCGCGCTTTCCCAGGACCGCTCTCAAATCAGGCAGAACTTCATTGAGTTCATGCGCCGCTCCTTCCGCACCCTGCCTGGCGATGCCGAAGTGCGGCTAAGCGTGAAGCAGAAAGGCGGAACCTACCTGCCCACGCTGAACATCGTCAACGGCGGCAGCTCTTTCACTCCCGGCTTGGCCCTGCCACCGGATACCAGCATGGATGTCTATGCCGAGGAGCGTCCCGGCGGCTACCTACGCATCATGCTGCGCGTGCTGGATGTGAAACAAACCCAGGCCGCCCGTAGCAACCAAACCGTGCGCTACACGCGCGACCAGATTACCCTACCGCTTTTGGACAATGTCAGCCGCTTTGAGTGGCGCTTTTTCAATCACATCACCAACCGCTGGGAGAACAACTGGAGGGATCCCCGCCGTCCCATTTTGGCAGAAATGACCCTCCAGCTCGATGACGGCTTTCAATCCCGCTCTGTCTTCTGGCTGCCGCCAGTGATCCCAAATCAAAATCAAAACCCCAGCCCCAACCAGAACCCCAACCCGGATCCGAATCAGAATCCCAACCCGGATCCCAACCCGACGCCAAGTCCAAGTCCGAACCCAAATGGCCCCTAGAGATGTGATCATTCACCGAAACCTAAAGATCCGCTCAGCCACTGCATGACCCATCTTCCCCAGTTCTTTCGTGTGCGAAACAACGCCGGTGCCGCACTCATGGCCGTGCTATGGGTGGTCGCGCTGCTCACCATGCTCGTCGCCGCAGCCGCCCTCCTGCTCACACAAGATCTGGACGCTGCTGCTGCCAAACGGCAAATTTTCCGCGCCCGCATGATCGCAGAGGCCGCCCTGGCCATCGCGCTGAATCCCGACATGAAACCGGACGACCCGCTGCTACGCCGTCAGATCTCCGATGACGAGCGCTACGAAGTGGTGGTGATTGGCGAGGACGGCCTGCTGAACCCCAACATGCTGCTCCAGACGCCGAACGGACAGACCCTCATGAGGAACCTCTTGGTCGGCTGGGGGATTCCCCAGAGAGAGACGGCCATCATCATGAACTGTCTGCTAGACTGGACGGATCAGGACGACTTTACCCGCATCAATGGGGCGGAGAAAAAGGAATACCGCCGCAATGACATCCCCTTCAACCGGCCCTTCCGCAGCCTGGAGGAGATGGCCATGGTGCGCGGCATGAACCTAGTGGAGCAGGCCTACCCACAGTGGCGGAATTGGTTCAGCGTGTATGCCAGCGGCCTGCTGGATGTGAATGAGGCGCGTCCTGAGGTCATCGCCGCCGTGACTGGGGTGAACATCCAGGCCGCCCAGCGGTTACGCAACCAGCGCTTAGGTCCAGATGGGCTCCTAGGCACCCAGGATGATTTCCTCATCCCAGATGTACCCAACGCGCTCGCCATCCTCGGTGTGCCAGTCAACAGCCCTGCAGGCCAGACCCTGCAGACCCTGCTCACCACACAGAGCGCTCGCAAGCGCATTACCGTGCGTGTGCAGGTGGGTGACCTGCGTCGCGAGTTGGCCGTGCTTGCCCAGGGGGCCGGCATCGGCGGTGGTGTCACCGCCCTGCTTGAGATGCGTGAAAGTCAGGCCCAAGAGCCCTTCAGCGACCGCTAGCAAAAGCCGCGCATTTCAGGCATCCGAATCTCCCCCCCCAAGTCACTTCCCCAGCAGGGCTGCTAGCAGCTTTTCCGGCTTCCAACCACGCGGCGGGCGGATGCCCTGGCTGCTCCACTCCATGCCGCGTGCCGTCCAGTCCTCACGCCATTCTTCATAGCTAATCCCGTCATCATCATCACTGACGCCAAACTGGAAGCCACAGGCGGGGCAGATTTCAAACGAAGCACCGCCAGAACGGCTGCGTGGAGCTTCCTTGAGGCGGTTAAAACCGCACACAGGGCAGGTGTGGTGCCTGGGGGTCATGCGTGTCATGGAAAGGGGATCTGAGCAGGCTGGATGGAGCGGCCAGGCTGGCGCTGCCAGTAGGTGGGGCTATTCGGCCGGAAGTAGGTCTTGGTCTTTCCGTGGCTCGTGTAGGCGGCAAAGGCACGCGTGGCAGGATCATAGACACGCAGCGTGCCATCGGCATCATCCCACTTCATCAGCAGCCCACCCGCCCGTGCGCGCTGGAGGAAATGCCAAGCCTGCGCCGCGTACTCATCTGGGCTCTTGCTATGAAAATCCGCCCCATGACGGTCAAAGTGGTCCTGGAGGGTCTCCATCCGCCCCCAGGTGGCATGGGTCGGCGGGGCACGGGGTGCTTGGCTGGATGGCGCAGCTTTCGGGGACAGCCCGGGCTTCTCCCCTTGAGGCCGCAGGGCATCGACCACCCGCTCCAGGAGGGATTTGGGCGCTTTTTCCTCGGCTGCAGCCGTAGATGCGGCCGGTGCTACCGACGTCGCCTGCCCGATCACAAAACTGCCCGCTGCCAGCTTGGTCCTGGCGCTGCCTAGCTCATAGTAGATCGTCCCCGCACTGGGCAGCCCCGTGAGCACGGCCGTATGCGTCGTCGTGACCGGACCGCTGATTTTCTGCTCTAGCCGATCCACACGGGTGCCATAGCTCAGACGGCTGCCACACGGGGTATCCGTGCTCCAGGACAGGGTAGCCTGACCCGGCTGCTGGGTCAGGGTGGGGCCAGAGATCAACTCCACCGCCAGGGCAGCAATCGGCAGGAGCAAGAAAAAAGACGCAAAACGGCGAAACACAGCTTCCATTTTTGCCCCCAATCCAGACCCAGAGCAAGCACGGAGCCTCTTGCTAGAAACTGCATCAAAAATGCGGGCCGATGTCGGCCTAGCCCAAGTATCGCAGATTTCGCTAAAAAGCAGTAAATTTTGCCCATCTGCCTCGCTGGAAGCCTTGATTTTGCCAGGGGGCACCCTCGCGGACCCCTTGTGGGCCGACCTTGGCCTTCTACCACGCCACCTGCCCTCGCGATGGCATTATGCGGCCTTCCAAAGTGCGAAACTTGGGCTAAATGGAAAATGGGAATCCAGAATCGAGCTTATTTTCCTCATTTTCAAAGGAATGAATGAAATCATCGAGGCAGAGATCGAGTGAACGAGCCGACCTTTCTCACCCACGCATCCTCTGCATTCTCTGTGTCATCTGCGGTTCTTGTCTGAATCCGGGTTCATCTCGGCGGGCCGAAGGTCCGCGATTCCTCAGCCCAGCCCGCAAGGCTGGGGGGCGGCACCATGTCCGCGTTCTGAGCCTGCGGCCTGCAGGGCCGCGATACCCTCACGCCAGATGGAGCCTGCAAGGTATCGCAGCCTTTCAGGCCGCGCTGAAAACGGACCCATTCTGTCTCTCGCGACCCCAGCCCTGCGGGCTGGGCTAAGGAATGCTGGCCCTTCAGGCCAGAGCCGAAGCATCAAGGCGGTGGACGACGGCGGACATGATTCTGCACCCACATCCGGGAATGGTATGCGTCAAAGAAGGGGAAATCGCAAAAAGGCCAGTGAGCAAATTCCATCGCTCCGCGATGGGCATTTTCCCTTCCTACAGAACCTTATTTTGGGCTCACTATAGATTTCCATTCCCGGATTTAGGTTTAGGCCCAATCACAGCCAATTTCGGAATCCGGGTTGAAGGAGGCCCAATGCGGAATGCAGATCAATCCCCGCCGCCGCGGCGGAACTCGACGAGGGTGGAGGTGCTGCCACCAGGGGCGGCCTGGCCGGTGATCTGCGGCAGCAAGCCGTAACCGGCACCGCGCAGCGCGGGGGCGGTCTCTGTGCTGGGCGGCTGGCGCATGACGCCGCTGAAGGGCACAGTCAGGCTCTTGGTGCCATCCAGCACCGTGAAGCTACCGCTGAAGGCTCCCGTGCTCGGCGTGATGGTCACGCGCCAGTTGCGCGGGTTGGCAGCCGTGGCGGGAGAAAGGGTGACCTTGCCTGTGGCATCCATCAGCAACTGCCCTGGCAGGCTGGTGGTGGTGAGGGTGCCGGGCAGGCCGCTGTGCTGCACCCGCAAGCTACCCGTGGTGGTATCTAGCCCGATGCGCTGACGCAGCGGGATGGCGGTGATGGTGGCTGTGCCTGTCACGGGCGGCAGCCAGGGATCCAGCAGGATCGCGCAGCGCACCTCAGGGAGGCCCAGGCGGTAGTTGGCGTCAGTGATCCTGGCGGCTTTTTCCCAGTAGAGGAACTGGCTGTCTGCTGTGCGGATGATGCCGCGTCCGCTGAGGTTGGGGTGGTTTTTTAGCTCCAGCCAGCCGGTAGCATAGCTGTCAGCGCGCCCGGCATAGGGCTGGGCGTAGAGGCGGTAGGCAGCATCCGTGTCAGGCCGGAGGGAGGCGGTGAGCGTGGTGCCATCGGCCAGCTTGCCAGCTAGGTTCATCACGCCCTTGGCATCGATGGCAGCGGTGGCAAAGCCGCGCCCAAGGGGCAGCGGTAGGCCGGTGGTCACCATAGCCTGGGGCGCGCCAAAGAGCACCGTGTGCGCACCTGCGTAAGCTGCGGCTGGGCTGCCGGTGTAGGTGGGCAGCAGGCGCGGCTTCACCGCCGTCCAAGTAGCGCTACTGGTGGTAGGCACGCCGACGCTGCGCGTGGCGCTGGCGCTTATGCCCGCCCCGGCGAGCCCGGTGCTGAAGTTGACGACATGGGTGATTTTCGCGGGGTTCGTCGCTCCCTTGGTGACGCTGAAGCTGAGCGTGGCGGTCTCGGCCACCGGGTTGATCACCAGCGGGCCGCTGATGGAGATCGGGGCCGCATCCGGGGCCAGGAAGAGCTTGCCGCTGTAGCTGGTGCTGGCTGCGGGGATGGTGACTTCCAGACGCCCCTCAGGCCGCGTGGTCGTGGAGCTGACCAGCAGGGTCTCGTATTGACCGGCAAAGGACTCGACCTGGAGGTTCCCCTTCACATAGACAAAGCTGTAATTAGCCGAGGTGCCACCGCTGGGGGTGATGGGGTAATTGCCCGCCGGACTCGTGGCGCTGGCCGTGGTGCTGAGCGTGGGTGCCTTGCTCACCGCCGTGGCAGCGGTATCGCTGCCGACAAAGCCGTCATACTGGAAGGTGAGCGTGGGATTCGGCCTGCCCGCGAGCTTGCGTTGATCGTCCGGCACCACGCGCAGGGGTGCCTTGCTGATGACCAGGGTGCCGGTCTTCGTCACGCTGCCAGAGACGGCCTTCACCGGGTAGCTGCCCGCATTCGTGGGTGGGGTAGCGCTGTTGCTGGTGCCGTAGGTGATCGTCACCGCACCGGGGGCATTCACCACACTGACTGGGCGCGGCTGGCCGTTGTACACCTGGGCTAGGTTCACGAGCGTCATGGCGCTGGGATTGGCCCGCAGGGTGATGGTTTTTTCCACCGTAGGCGCTGGCGAGAAAGCGGCATTGCCTGCCTGGGTGGCGCGGATTTTCACCGTGCCCGCCGTGGTGAAGGTCAAGGTGTTGCCGCTGAGGTTCGTGCCCGCCGGGCCGGAGACGAGCGCCAGCGTCACGGGCAGGTCAGAGCTGGCAAAGGCGCTGAGCACATAGCCCGTCTCTGCCAAGAACAGAGAGGCAGGCGGCGCAAAGGTGATGGTCTGCGGCTGGCGCACCACCGGCAGGCTATCCACGACATTGAATGCCTGCTCTACCGGCGTGGCGGCATTCCAGCCCGCATCACCCGGCTGCGAGGCAAGCACGCGCACCGTGCCCAGCCCGCCGGTCAGAGTGAGCGTGCTGCCACTGACCGTCGCAGGCCCGCTCACGATGCTAAACACCACGGGCAAGCCGGAGCTGGCGCTGGCGACCAGGGAGAACGAACCCGCATCGCGCGGACGTGAGCCCAGCGGGCCAAAGGTGAGCGTTTGAGTCGCCTTGGTCACCGTGAAGGTGCGCGCCAAGGATGCGGAGGCAAAGGTGGCATTGCCCGCCTGGATGGCAGTGACGGTGACCTCACCCGCCCCGGTGATGGTGACTTTGTTGCCGCTGATCGTCGCTGGCCCACTGACGGTAAAGGTCACCGGCAGCCGTGAGCTGGCACTGGCGCTGACGGTGAAGCTATTTGCCGCCGGATTGAACACCCGGTTGGGCAGAGCCGCGAAGGTGATGGTTTGTGGCGTGCCGGGCGTGGTGACCTCAAAACTGCGCTCCACCGGGGGCGCTGGGTTCCAGTTCGCATCACCAGCCTGGCTGGCCTCCAGCGTCACGGTGCCCAGGGTGCCGTCCAGCGTTACTGTATTGCCGATGACGCTCGCTGGGCCGCTGACCACGCGGAAACTTACGGGTAACCCAGAGCTGGCAGTGGCCGTCACGGTAAAGGGCGGGCTGGTGCTGCCGCGGTTTGTCGGTGCCGTGAAAGTGATGGTCTGATTGGCTTTTGCCACGATGAATGTCCGGCTCAGGCTGGCCGGGGCAAAGGTGGCGTTACCGGCCTGGCTCGCCGTCAGGGTCACTGTGCCAGCGCCAGTGATGGTGACCGTATTGCCGCTGATGGTCGCCGGGCCGCTGGTGACGGCGACCGTGACTGGCAGCCCTGAGCTAGAGGTGGGTGCGGTGATCGTGAAGCTGTTCGCCGCCGGGTTGAACGTGCGATCCGCTGGGGCCACAAACGTGATCGTTTGCGGTGTCAGCAAGCCATCGCGGCTTTCAAAGTCACCACCATTGAGGATGGCAAAACGGTTCTGCGTGACTCCGTTGAGCGTGTTGAAACTACCGCCGACATAAATCCGCCCGGCGCTATCGGTGCGGATCACATTGATGACGCTATTGAAGACGGCGTTGATGCTGGTGTCGTTCACAAACGTGGTGCTGGTGCGCAGAAAGGTGCCGAGAGCACCTGAGAGCAACCTGCCCTGGGGATCCGTCGTGACCGTATTGACCTGGCTGCTGTGGCCAGTGACGGAGAAACCTAGATCCGCGCCGGTAGCCGCATTCAGCCGCTTCAGATAAGGCTGCCCGAATGCGTTGCCACCCACAAAGAGAGAGCCATCGGAGAGCTGCACCACGCTATTGATGATGGTGAAAATATCCGGTGAGGCAAAAGCGCCATCGCGGCTGCCTGCGGCATTCGTCTTCACCAGCCTCGCCGCCGTGCCCGCACCCGCCCAGGTGTTGCTGCTGCCGCCGATGTAAAGGGTGCCGTTGGAGAGGCGCAGGATCGTGTTCACGTCATTGGCCGCGCCGGAGGTGAAACTGCTGTCCACACCGCCCGTGTTGTTTAGACGTGCGATTCGATTGGTGGCAGCGGACGCCGTTCCCACCCCCGTGAAGGAGCCCCCCACATACACAGAACCATCGCCCACCGGAGCCAGTGCGCGCACCGTGCCATTTGGCCCTGTTGTGCTCGTGTCAAAAACACTGTCCAGCGCATAG
Source organism: Prosthecobacter sp. (assembly GCA_020216965.1). Taxonomy (GTDB): domain Bacteria; phylum Verrucomicrobiota; class Verrucomicrobiia; order Verrucomicrobiales; family Verrucomicrobiaceae; genus Prosthecobacter. The sequence continues at coordinate 5,307 of JAIWOJ010000004.1, read as the reverse complement.
TTGCCCCCTGAAGCCACTAGCCGCGCCACGCGCGTGCGGTTTGTGGTGTTGATCTGGGTGAACTCACCGCCAACAAAAATACGCCCGCTGCCGTCTATCGCGATGGCTCTCACCACACTGTTTGCCGTCGGGAAACTGCTATCCACCGTGCCGTTTGCCAGCACTCTCAGGAGATAGCTGCGGTTCACCGTCGCGCCGCCGTTCAACTGGTAGCTGGTGAAGCCACCGCCGACCACATAGCTGCCATCCTCCAGCGGAAGCACGGCGATCACCTCGCCGTTGAAAGTGGGCTGCACAACCGGTGCCAGCGCTCCAGGCCGCCGCTGCACGGTCAGGTTGGCCACATTCGTCGTCTCGCTACCCAGGCTGTTGGTCACGCGCAGGCTGTAATCACCTGCTTGGGAGAAGGTGACGCCTGTCAGCGTCAGCGTGGGCGTGGTGGCCCCGGAGATGCCGCTTCCGTTGGAAACGGGATTGCCAAACAGCAGCCATTGGTAGCTCAGAGTGCCCGCGCCGCGAGCTGACCCGGTAAAGCTGACCGTGCCACCTAGATCCACCGTCTGGCCTGTCGGGTGGGCTAGAATCTCCGGCGTGGTCAGCACCGTGAGTTGGGCCGCAGGGCTGGTCAGCGTGGTCATGCTGCTTGGCCCGCTGGGGCTGCTCAGCACCACATCGTAGCTGCCGGCATCACTGGCGAGCAGGCCCGTGATCGTCAGCGTGTCTGTAGTGGCTCCAGAAATCCGCGCGCCATCCGTCAATGCCACGCCGCCCTTGCGCCACTGGAAGGTGAAGCCATTGGAGCCAGCGCCCGCAGCCGTGAAGACGGCCGTGCCTCCCACATCGCGTACCTGGGAGCCCGGCACCTGGGTGAAAAACAGGCCCGGCGTGCCCTCACCTTGCATGACGATCAAGCGGTTGGCAGACACGCTATTGAAGCTGGCAAACCCCCCGCCAATCCACAAGCGGCCCGAACTATCGGGCACCATGGCATTCACCGTGCCAGTATTGAAACCGGTGCCGACGACGAAGCTACTATCGCTGCTGCCATCACTGTTCAGGCGGAAGATGCGGTTTGTGGGGGTGATAAAGTTCCCCCCGACGAGCACTTTATCCCCCGGCTGGATGATCATGCGGTCCACCGGATGGCTGAGCGTGCCCGTAAAGCTGAAAGTGCCGTCCAAAGAGCCGTTGGGCAGCAGGCGAACGATATAGTTCACAAAGCTGGGCGAGACAAAACCATCCCCTGTAACCACGATACGGCCCTGGGAATCAATCGCGATCTGGCGTACGCTGCGCGTGGTGGAGCCAACGGGAAAGGTGTCCGCCACAAAGCTGGTGTCTGGCACGCCAATGGCATTCAGACGCATCAGCCCCATGACCACCGTGGCAGTCGGCCCGTAGGTGGTAAACGGCCCGGCAAGCATGAATCCACCGCCGGAGAGCGGCAGGATCTGGTTCACAGGGCCATTGAGCTGGAGGTTAAAGCTCGTGTCCAACGCGCCATCGCTGTTCAGGCGGACGAGGTAGTTGTAACCAAGACCCCCATAGTTGCTGAAGCTACCCGCGAGATAAACCCGCCCTGAGGCATCGGGTGCAGCCCACAAGAAAGGAAAGCTACCCGCCGTCACACCCACCGGGGTGAAGGTGGTGTCCAGCGTCAGGTCCGCATTCAGCCGCGCCACGCGGTTGCGGGTGACGCTGTTGACGGTGGTGAAGTTGCCCAGCACGAGGATTTTGCCATCGGGCATCGGAAAGAGACGTGTGACAGAGCCATTGAAGCTGCCCGCTGGCGTCGCAGCCACCGTGTTGTCCACATTCACGAGCACGAGGTTGGCGCTGGTGCTGGTGGAGGAGGCACCGAGGAAGGTGCCGTTCACCGCCAGCAGCCTGCGTCCATCAGGCAGGTGCAGGATGTCATTGACCACGTTCGTGCTGCCACTGCCGCTGATGACCAGCGCGCTCGTGCTCGTATCGCGGTCCGTGGCATTCTGCGTCAGGGCCAGCACGGCTGGCGTGGTGCTGGCAGTGCCGAGGCCATTGGTCACGGTCAGCACATAGCTGCCATTATCCGCCACGTTGATGTTTTGAATGACCAGCGTCGCCGTGCCTGCGCCGGAGTAACGCCCGCCGTTGATGATCGGCACGCCGTCTCGGGTCCAGGCGTAGGTGGCAGGTGTCGCGGCCAGCACGTCCGCCGCCAGCGTCAGGGTGCTGCCGCGCGCGGGTGAGCCGATGACCGGCGAGGCCAGCACCACGGGCGCGCCCATGACGTTTAGCTTCACGGCTGCACTGGTGATCGTTGTGGTAGGTGTGCCGCCCGTGACTTCGACAGCGTAGAGCGCGTCATCCGTGGCGCTAACATCGGTGAGGGTGAGGATCGCGCTCGTGGCACCGGAGACATTGCCCCCATCGCTCAGCGGTGTGCCGTTTTTCAGCCACTGGTAGGTTAGATTGGTGCCCAGCGCCCCGACGCTGAGCCTCGCCGTCGCGCCCCCATTGACATCCGTGCGCACGGGTGGATTGACGATGGCTGGGTCCGGAGGCTCTCCAGCCAGGCGGAGGAGCCGCTGCACGCTCGTGGTATTGTAGGTCGTGAACTCACCACCGATCCAAACCTCGCCCCCTGCGGCCAACTGCGCCACATTGCCCACACCACCCAGACCGGTGCCGGTAGGCCAGGTGCCGTCGTAGTTCCCCGTGATGCTATAGGCAGCGATGTTTAAGGTATTGCCCAGGCTGCTCGGGTTGCGGATAAAAGTAAAACTGCCCACCCCGATACTGCGCCCGGTGGGTAGCAGGACAAAATCATTGAAGCTACCACTGGTGGAGCCGAAAAACTCAGTGGAGCTCCAGGAGCCATCCGCCGCCAGCCGGGTGAAGCTGCGGTTGGAGGGTGGCAAGTTCGTGCCTGTGGCCATCACCCGCCCATCCGGCAGGACGCGGATGCGCGTAAAGCTGGTGCCGGTACCCATGCCCGTGGGGGCAAAGGTACTGTCACGGCTACCGTCCGCATTGAACTTGATGAAGCGGGAGCCGCCGGACAGGGAGATGGTGCCGCCGGCATAAAAGCCGCCATCTGTCGGCGTCGCACCGACAGCGGTGACGACGAGCGCTGTAGTGCCGGTGGCGGCACTGGTGCTAAACCCGGCGTCCAGGGTGCCATCAGGGTTGATGCGCGCGAGGTATTTGTGATTGGCGTTGCTATTGAAGAAGGTGAAATCGCCGCCGAGCAGCAGGTCGCCATCACTCAGCACCGTGAGGCAGCGAATCTCGCGGAAATTTTCAGCACCCAAGCCCAATGCCGTCATAAAGGCACTGATCCTGGCCCCCGTCGCGGGATCCAGCGCAGCGAAGCGATTGTTCAGCGCCGCACCGCCGCCGATCTGAGTGAAGGTGCCCAGCACGAAGAGCTTGTCTTGTCCCAAAGCCAGCGCACTGACCGGGCTATTCGGTGCTGGGGTAAAGCTCGTATCGAGCGTGCCATTGGCACTGATTTTCACTAGGTAACTGAATCCAGTGTTGCCATTGAAGTTTGTGAACTCTCCACCCACATAAGCGCCACCGTCCGCAGTGGGCACGATCGCGCGCACCGCGCCATTGATGACCAAGTTGAGCGGCCAACTGCTGGAGAGCGCCGAAGGAGTCTGGGAAACGACGACCAGTGCGGCCTCACTCTGGAAGCTTCCCGCTGCATTCGTCGCCTCCAAGACATACACGCCCGCATCAGCGACGGTGGTGTTTGGCAGGGAAAGATTGCTCGTTGTGAAGCCGGTCGGCAGACCGTTGCGCAGCCAGCGCAGCGTCACTGGTGTGGGGCTGGAAAAGGCCGCGCTCAGGTTCAGCGTGCCGCCTGCCACCAGCGTGGCACCGGTGGGCTGGGTGGTAAAGGTCACCGGCGTATCACTATCCAGCAGGCTGACGGTGGCATTGGCCGCCAGGGTGACCGGGCCGGTGGGATTGCTCAGCACCACGCGGAAGACCTCCGTCGGTTCAAGGTTGCTATCATCCAGCAGCGTCAGCGTCACCGTTTTATCAGCACCATCCCCGGCTGCCCAGTTCAGCGTCCCGCTGGCGGCGGTGAAATCACTGCCTGCCGTGGCAGGGGTCTCTGCGCCGCCGCTGGCGATCTGCTGCGTGCTCCAATCCACCGAGGCTGGCTGCGTGGCTGGGCCATAGCGTTTCACCGTCAAGGTCAGTGTGCGCGCCGCCTCCGTCACGGTGACACGAGCTGGCTCAAAGCCTACCGCCCCCATGTTACCATCATAGAGCAGGCGCGCCATGCGGTTGCGTGAGACTCCGTTAAACGTCGTAAAGCTGCCTGCCACCAGCAGCGCCCCATCGCCCGTGAAAAACATGTCGAAGATGCCATTGTTTGCCCCGGTGCCCGTGTAAAAGCTGGGGTCCACCGTGCCGTCAAGGTTCAGCCGAGCGATGCGGCCCAAGGTGAGCGGGGGATTGCCGAAGCCGCTGAAATCACCCGCGATCACCAGCCGCCCATCACGCCACAAAATGCGCCGCACGATCGAGTCCGGTGCTGGGCTGCGGAAGCCCAGGTCCACCTGCCCATCTGGATTCAGGAGCGCCAGCCGCGCCATCGGGATGGGGGAGATGCTGCTCAAGCTCGTGAAGGATCCACCCACGGCGATGCGGCCATCTGGCAGCAGTTCCAGGCTAAAAATAGAAAAGTTTGCCCCAGGGTCAGCAAAGCTCATGTCCTGACTACCATCCGCATTCAGCCGCCAGAGATTGTAGGTCGTGGATGGCGTGGAGATCCGGTGCGCCACATAGACCTTGCCGTCCGGTGCCTCACGGATGGCCGTGACCTCGCCTACTGAACCCGCGCCAAGGCCCGTCGCAGCCGTGAAGCCAGAGTCTAGCGTGCCGTCTGAATGGTAGCGACGCAGCCCGCCGCCGCCGTTGAAGCCCACATAAAACTTGCCCCCGCTGCCAGCAGCCATCGCACGGCCAAAGACGCTGCTGCCAGCGCCCGTCGGCAGGCTGGGCGTGTAGCCATTGTCCAGCGTGCCATCGGCATTGAAGCGCGCCAGCACTGCGCGCGAGTTTGGCCCGCCATTGAAGGGGCTGGTCACGGTGGTGAAAAAGCCCGCCACCATGATCCTGCCATCCGGCAGCACCACCATGCCCGTGGGCGTATTGTTCAACGTGGACACCGTGAAGCCGCTATCCTGCGTGCCATCCGCATTCAGGCGGCGCAGTTGGTTGAGCGAGCCTGGGTCCACACCGAGCATGAGGATCTTTCCCCCACTGACCTCCTGGGCGAAATTCACCGTGCCCGCAGGCGCGCTG